>CAJOFP010000352.1 GCA_905233795.1 uncultured Oscillibacter sp.
ACTTCCTCCCAGATATAGAAATCTAACTGCGTAATAAATCCGTTGCGTTCAAACAACGGGATAAACATGCCGGGACTGATAAAGCCCAACTGGGGATGAATCCAGCGAACCAACGCTTCCGCGCCGCCGGTGGTATCTGTAGCAAGACTGTGTTTCGGCTGATAATAAATCTGAAATTCGCGTTTTTTAATCGCCGATTCGGCATTTTCAATAATTTGATGTTCCTGCAACTGAATCCGGCGCATTTCGTCGTCATATAACGCCACGCGGCTGTTGAACCGGCCTTTAATTCTCTCAATGGCAAGCGTCGCGTGGTCACAGCTGTCGGATATATCGTCATCATGATTGACATCGGGAAGCACGCCGAATTTGACCGTAAAATTTAACTGCTGGCCTTCCTGTCCGCTGACGAAATCGGCGTTTTTCAATAACTCTTCCCAGCTCTGTTCCTGATGTTCGGTTAAAAAGGCGAACACATCCGCGCCGACGCGCCCGCCCACAACGACGCCCGGAAGCGTTTGTTTGACGCGTTCGGCGAGATAGCGTAAAAACATGTCGCAATTATCGCGCCCGTAACGCTCATTCATAGTCCTGAAATTATCCACATCGCTGCAGACAAGATCGTATTTTACGCCCGGATTGCTTTGCAATACGATTCCGGCGTTGTGAAAGAAAAATTCTTTGCTGTATAATCTTGTCAGTTCGTCCAATTCCAGACGATTCAGCATGGCCGCCGATTCGCGCAGTCTGATAACGCTCATAATTCGATTTTTCACGACTTCAATATTATACGGCTTAGTGACGAAATCCGTCGCGCCGAGTTCCAAACAGCGGATTTCATCGTCCACAGACCCGCTGGCGGTCATGACGATCACCGGCACGGAGTCATAGCGACCGTCGGCGCGTTTGCGCTCCAGAAATTCATAGCCGTCGCACACCGGCATATAGACATCGAGTAAAACCACGGAAATATCGCCGTTATGTTCTTCTAACTGTTGGAGACCGTCCAGACCGTTTTCCGCCTGTAAGACCTCATAATCATCCAAAAGCAGATCGCACAGGATTTCCCGGTTCATTTCATTGTCCTCGACGACTAAAACCGTCCTTTTTTCTGAAAAATTATCCAGTTGATTCTTCATGCGCGTCTCCCTTTCCAACCGCGTCCCGTCCGCGCCGATATATTATAATATCACACAAGCGCGGCATTCGCCGGAACGCGCATTCTGTCATTTCGCGTATTTTTGATTGATATATTATAATCATATTATCTTAATAAATCTATCATAACAGATTATAACGATTAATATTTTATAAAATTATAAAAATAAAATAATATAAATATAATAATTATATAAAAATAAAATTATAATAAAAATTATAACGGATTGTAATCCAATTATCGCAATATCGCAAGCGTTTTTTGACGCGATATTACTTTTATTATATCCGTTCGGTTCCGCGATTGCAAGAGGAAAATGGAAATATCATGATTTTATGGAAAAAGGGGATTGCGATTTTATGACAGGAAAATCAAGCGGAAACAGATTATTATGGAGCCTGAAAACGTCGATTTTATTGACGGCGGCTTTATTTATCATTCCGCTGACGTTGTACGGGGACAGCGGAAATAACGCGCCGTCTGAAAATAAAAATAATATTAAAAATAATCCTGAAAACAGCGAAAATCAGGAAAATAATCTTGACAATCAGGAAAATACTCTTGCGAATAATCCCGAAATCACGGAGGAAAACGGCGCGGAAAATAGCGCGAGTAACAACGCGGAGAATAACGCGAATGAAAATCAAAGCGGCGAAAACGCGGAAAATATAAATAATAATATAAATAATATCGCGGGAGAGCGGGACGGGGAAAAAATCTTGAAAGTATTGAATCACAAGACCGGAAAAGTGATGGAAATGGATTTGGGATTATATTTAATCCGGGTTTTATGCGGGGAAATGCCCGCGAATTTTGAACCGGAAGCGTTAAAGGCGCAAGCCGTCGCCGCCCGGACTTATACGCGCTATATGTTAAGCAACGGCGGTAAACACGGCGGAAAAGCCGATATTTGCACGGATTCAAATTGTTGTCAGGCCTATTCGACGGATATGACGGATCAGGAAAATTTAAAATTAAAAGCCGCCGTCGAGAGTACGGACGGGGAAATTATGTTATATAAT
>CAJOFP010000353.1 GCA_905233795.1 uncultured Oscillibacter sp.
TAAATCAATTATCGTCTTATCTTGCTGAGATGATAGAGATTTATTATCAGGCCGAAAAAAATTTAATGGGTCAAATACGCGCCCATTTTGATGGCGAAAAATAAAAAAATAAAACAACCGCCGCGTGGCTTTGAAATTTCAATGCCATGCGGCGGTTATTATTTTATTTTAATTTTTATTAAAATTTATTTGCGCCGGATATAAATTTTAATATTTTTTTTTAATATTTTATTCCAGACCGTTCAGCGTCTTGTAAATTTTATCGACATTGCCGGAAGATACCAGAATATCTGTAGCCTCTTCCGTATCGGCGGCCTCGGCGACCGCGCCTAACACGTCAACATGATCGCCGCCGTCTTTCACGGCGTTACCGATTACTAATTTGACAGTGTCCTCGTCCCACGCGATACCGTCAGGATACGTCATGCAGACTAAGCCGTTCTTGATAATATATTTCCGGGCTTCGTTCGTGCCGTGCGGAATCGCCACATGATTTCCAATCGCCACCGGGAAACTCTTGTTGCGTTCGATCATGCCCTCGATATAGCCCTCTTGTACAATTCCGGCTTCTACCATCATGCGGCCGCAATCCCGGATCGCCTGTTCCGGCGCGACCGGCTTACAGCCTAATTTAATATTTTCTTTCTTGAGTAAAATCTCGCCTTTCTGGACTTTTTCAGAAGCGTCCGCCGATACGCTCGCCGCGCTCTGCGCTCCGGCGGCTCCGCGGCCCTCGACCATTTCCGTCACTAACGCGTCATATTCCGGCGCGCCCATAAAATTCTTAATGGGTATAATTCTCACGCCCGGATTGTCATTCGCCGCCCGCGCCGACAATTCATGATGCGTCACGATAATCTGACAGTCTTTCGGGACTTCCGAAACCGGCGCGTGAACTACAGTAATATCCGTAATGCCCGCGCCTTTTAATTTATTTCTCAACATCGTCGCGCCCATCGCCGAGGAACCCATACCGGCGTCACACGCGAACACAATCTTTTTCACGTCTTTCGGGTCTACATATACGCCCGCCGTAACGTCAATATTTTGTCCTTTCGACGCCGCTTTACTGGCCGCCATAGCCGCCTGCGCCGCCTCAAAATCGCCCTCGGCCTCGCGGACAAATAATTTCATCAATGTAACCGTGACGATAAAACTCACGCCGCAAGCCGCCGCGATGCCGATAATATTCGGCAAAACCGCGCTCGGCGGGGACATTAACAATTCGGCGATAATAGACCCCGGAGACGCCGCGCCGACCAGTCCGCCGCCTAAAATCGACAAAACTAAAATTCCTACGAAATTACCCGCCATCGGGCCAAGTATTAAAATCGGATTCATGAGAACATAGGGGAAATATAATTCATGAATGCCGCCGACGAATTGAATAAACGCCGCGCCCGCCGCGCTGGAACGGCTGGAGCCTTTTCCCGCGACGCAATACGCCAATAACAAGCCCAGACCGGGACCGGGGTTCGACTCAATCATGAATAAAATAGACTTGCCCAGTTCTTCCGCCTGTTGCGCGCCAATCGGCGTAAATACGCCGTGGTTAATCGCGTTATTCAGGAACAAAACTTTCGCGGGTTCGACTAAAATCGCCGTCAACGGCAGCAAGCCGTGATCGACTAAGAAGCCCACGCCCGCGCCTAACGCGCCGGTCAGTACCTGACACGCCGGGCCAATCACGAACATCGCCAAGATTGATAAAATTCCGCCTAAAATGCCGACTGAAAAATTATTCACCAGCATTTCAAATCCGGCGGGGACGTGACCTTCCATCGCCTCGTCGAATTTCTTGATACAAAATCCGGCTAACGGCCCCATAATCATCGCGCCGATAAACATCGGGATACCCGCGCCGACAATCACGCCCAATGTCGCAATCGCGCCCGCGACCGCGCCTTTCTGATCCGCGATCATACGTCCGCCGGTATAGCCGATCAGCAACGGCAACAGATAATTTAACATGGGATCCACCATCGTGGCGATTCTCGCGTTGGGAAGCCAGCCTTTTTCGATAAACAAAGCCGCGATAAATCCCCACGCGATGAACGCCCCGATATTGGGCATGACCATGCCGCTCAAGAATCTCCCGAATTTCTGTACGCGTTCTTTCAAGTTTTCTCCCTTCCTTTCAAGTTCAATCCGTCAAAAT
>CAJOFP010000354.1 GCA_905233795.1 uncultured Oscillibacter sp.
GGCGGCGGGCGGACGCCCGTTATATTCGATCCAAGACCGGCGGCGGACATTGGGAATATAACCTCGCGTCCGGCGAAAAAAATCAAGATAAATATCAAGAAAAATATCAAGATAAATATCAAACGGGCTGGCCGTTGCGCTATAAAGATTTAATATTTCAGGTCAAACCCATGAATTTCAAGCATATGGGACTGTTCCCGGAACAGGCCGTAAACTGGGATTTCATGATTGATAAAATTAAAAAAGCAATGCGAACCAATCCCGACAGGGAAATTAAAATATTAAATTTATTCGCCTATACGGGCGGGGCGTCCGTAGCGTGCGCGAAAGCCGGGGCCAATGTATGCCATGTGGACGCCGCCAAAGGCATGGTATCATGGGCGCGGGAAAACGCGAAATTATCAGGATTATCCGACGCGCCTATTCGATGGATCACGGACGATTGTCTGAAATTTATCCGACGCGAAATCCGGCGCGGCAATCGCTATGACGCGATTATTATGGATCCGCCAAGTTACGGACGCGGCCCCGGCGGGGAAATCTGGAAACTGGAAGATAATTTATATGACTTTTTGAAATCATGCGCGGATATATTATCAAAAAAGCCGTTAATTTATTAAATTCGCTGATTCAATCCAGATATGGCGGCTCCTGCGCGTGTGACGAACTGGGTTTGCCCGTCACGGAAAGCCGGTTAATTTTACCGTGCGGCGCCACAGGACGCTGGGAAAATATATAAAATTATAAAAACGCGATTTAAAATAAAAATATATAAAATTATAAAAATTATTATAAAAATTTAAAATACGGGGTGAATCAAAATTGGCGGCGATTGTGGAGACAAAAAATCTGACGTTTTCCTATCCGGCGGAAGAGGGACGGGAAGAAATTCCCGTCTTGCGCGGGATTGATCTTGCCATACAGACCGGCAGTTTCGTTGCGATTCTCGGTCATAACGGCTCCGGCAAGTCCACGCTTGCCAAGACTTTTAACGCGATTTTATTGCCGTCCGGCGGCGCGGTCTATATATCCGGCATGGATACGCAAAACGAGGAATTATTATTGGCGATTCGTCAGAAAATCGGCATGGTATTTCAAAACCCTGATAATCAGATTGTCGCCAACGTCGTGGAAGAAGATGTCGCGTTCGGGCCTGAAAATCTGGGCGTACCGTCTGAGGAAATCCGTAAACGCGTGGACGACGCTTTACACGCCGTCGGCATGTCTGAATTTGTCACGCACGCGCCGCATTTATTATCCGGCGGACAAAAACAGAGAATCGCAATCGCGGGCGTATTGGCGATGGAACCGGCCTGTATTGTTCTGGACGAAGCGACCGCCATGCTGGACCCTGTCGGACGGCGTGAAGTATTAAACGCCGTCATGAAATTAAATCAAGAAAAAAACGTCACGGCGATATTAATCACACATCACATGGACGAAGCGGCGCTGGCGGATCGCGTGATTATACTGGACGACGGGAAAATCGCGCTGGACGGGACGCCCCGCGAGATATTCCCCAAAACCGGCCCGCTCCGCGCTATGGGACTGACCGTCCCGGACACGGTGGATTTACTGGACAGATTAAAACGCGCCGGATGGGACATTCCGACTGACCGTTTATCCGCCGACGAATGCGCCGACGCGATAGCGAACGCGTTGCGTTAAATCGTAAGCCGTACATGAAAACGCCGCGCATGAAATCGCGGTCACGCGAAAACAAGCGCGGCGCTTAAAAACAGCGGCGTCAACCAAAAAATGACGTTTTACGGCTATCCGCCGTCTCTTTCAGGAGCGACAGAAAAAATTGATAAGCAAATTGATAACTTTCTTCATATGCGGAATCCAATTTCGCCGCCGTTTCCATTTGTGTAAGTCCCTCATCCCATTGACCAAGGGCAATCAGCGTATACCCAAGACCATAGTGGTATTCCGCGTAATTGGGTTCCAGTTCCACGGCTTTTCGCATTTCCGGCAACGCTTCCTCATAACGGTTTAAGTAGAACAGCGTATACCCAAGACCATAGTGGTATTCCGCTTTATTGGGTTCCAGTTCCACGGCTTTCAGACGTTCCGGCAACGCTTCCTCATGACGCCCTAAATTGTCCAGCGTAAGCCCAAGACCATAGTGGTATTCCGCGTTATTGGGTTCAACTGTCAGACATCTTCTAAATTCTTTTTCCGCGTCCTCAAATCGTTCCATGCGAAAAAGCGTGACGCTTTTGTTATACCGATACATAGCGGTATCCGGGTCAAGCGTCGTCGCGGCGATATGTTCATCTAACGCGTCCTCATAGCGTCCGTCGGCGGAAAGCGTTTGCGCCAATCTGTCATGATTCAACGCCTCGCTCGGTTCCGCGTCAACGGCTTCTTGATATTCCAGACGCGCCGATTCCCACATTCTCAACTCAAAATAGGAATCGCCCATGCTCAGATGATATTTCGGGCTTCCAAATTCCGGTGGGAGAAGTAATTTTTCTTGATTTCTCTTTTGGATTGTCCGCGCCACAATCGCCGTCACAATCAGAGCGACCACAAGAACGCCCAGACAGAATCGGATGATTTTTTTCCGCCGTTTGGCAAGATATTTTTTACTATATCTCAATTTCTTTCCGTTCGTAATTACGGCTACAATAATTCCTCCAATAATCTCAATAATTTTTATAATAATCTCACTGTCCATATAATCGCCCCCGTTCCCGACGCCTTTCGAGATATTTCCCCCTGTTTTTTACTATCATATCACGGCAAAGGCAATTCGTAAAGCGATTTTTTTCGCGTCGATTTTTTAATCTTGAAAAATAAGGCGGTAAATAAAAAAAATAAAATCCCCCGTGACTTGCGCGTCGTCGGGGGATTTGTTATTTTTTCGCTGTTCTACGGGATTTGAAAATTTATAAATTTAAATTTTTAATCGTCGATATTGGGAATAGCGGGGAGGGGTTCGTCGCTCTGTAATTCGGGCAGATCGACCGGTTCTTCATCGGGTACGATTTCGGCGGCCAATTCCTGATAGGCCCGTAAACCGGTACCGGCGGGAATTAACTTGCCTATAATCACGTTTTCTTTCAGACCCGTCAAATGATCGGACTTGCCTTTGATCGCCGCTTCCGTCAATACTTTTGTCGTCTCTTGGAAACTCGCCGCCGACAGGAACGAATCCGTAGCGAGTGACGCTTTAGTAATGCCCATAAGCAACTGTGTGCCGACAGCGCGTTTTAACGGTTCGCCGGTCTCATTGGGTTCGCCTTTGAGATTCAATCCGGCGGCGTTGAGACGGTCGATTTCGTCATTGGCGGCGTCTAATTCCAATACATCCACCATAGAGCCGTCCAGCAGATTCGTGTCCCCGGCGTCCTCCAGTCTTACTTTGCGCATCATTTGACGGACAATCACTTCAATATGCTTGTCGTTAATATCCACGCCCTGTTGACGATAGACGCGCAAAACTTCCTGAATCAAATAATTATATACGGCGTCGGCGCCGCGGATACGCAAAACGTCATGGGGATTTAACGCGCCGTAAGTTAATTGCGCGCCTTTCTCGATTCTATCCCCTTCTTTTACTAATATTCCCGTATGCGGGACGCCATACGTCCGTGAATCGCCGTCCTGTTCGTTCGTGACAATAATATTTAACAAACTGCCGCGTTGCGCCTCCTCAAATCGCACAGTACTGGAAATTTCCGAAATAGTCGCCATACGTTTGGGTTTGCGGGCCTCGAATAACTCTTCCACGCGGGGCAGACCTTGCGTAATATCGCCGCCGGCCAGACC
>CAJOFP010000355.1 GCA_905233795.1 uncultured Oscillibacter sp.
CAATCGTTATCGCTGATAAATAAACGCGCCGATGAGGGCGACTGGGGAGAGTGGAGTAAAGAGCTTCCCTCTCAATTTTTATCCAAACAGAATAAGGATTTGATGAAACGTCAGTTAAAATTGGCGGAAACGGATAAAGTCGCGGAACTGGATTCTATTTTAGCTCTGACACAACCGACCGTCAAAAGAGCTTTGCTTGAATCGTTCGCAAACGACTGTGATTCCGCCGCCGTACATTTGAAAGCGGCGGCTTTGCCCGGTCAGCGTTATCAGGTTATATTGCCGTTGCCGTCTTTGAAAGAAAGCGAAGTTTACGCCCCGAATTTTGACGACGGTGAGAAAGTCGCTTTAATTCGTTTTCCGCATGGCGGGACTTTCGAGATTCCCATTCTGACAGTCAATAACAAAAACGAGGAAGGACGGAAAGTCATTACCAATACGGCGAAAGACGCTGTCGGGATTCATAAAGAAGTCGCGGACAGACTTTCCGGAGCGGATTACGACGGGGACACGGTTCTTGTGATACCGTTGCGGGACGGTTTGAAAATTACATCCACGCCGCCGTTGGATGGTTTGAAAGGTTTCGACCCGAAGATTGAATATGCCTATCGTGAGGGCATGAAGACAATGAAACATGATGTCATCGACCCGAAAACCGGAGCGACACGGACGATTGACAATACGCAAAAAGAAATGGGTATGGTTTCTAATTTAATCACGGATATGACGTTACGCGGCGCGAATCAGGATGAATTAGCCGCCGCCGTTCGTCACAGTATGGTCGTTATCGACGCGGGCAAGCATAAACTGGATTATAAGCGAAGCGAGAAAGAAAACAACATCGCGCTGTTAAAAGAGAAGTATCAGAAACGGACGGACGCGGATGGAAAAGAACACGTCGGCGGAGCGAGTACGCTGATTTCAAGAGCTAAATCGGAAGTCTCCGTCGTGAAACGTCAAGGCAGTCCGAGAATTAATCCCGAAGACGGATCGTTGATTTGGAAAACCGCCGATGACGCCGAATACACGGACAAGAGAACAGGCAAAGTAAAGACGCGTATGCAAAAATCCGTAGCTATGATGGAGACAAGCGACGCGAGAACGCTTTCGTCCGGCTATCCGCAAGAGGAGATTTACGCCGAATACGCGAACAAGATGAAAGCGCTTGCCAATCAAGCCCGTAAAGAGATGATTTCCACAAAGGAGACGCCTTATTCCGCAAGCGCGAAAGCCGTATACCAGAAAGAAGCGGACAGTCTTGAAGCGAAACTGCGTGAATCGAAATTAAACGCCCCCCGTGAGAGACAGGCGCAGATTCTGGCGAACGCGGAAATTAAAGCCAAGAAACAAGCCGATCCGTCATTTGCGTATAACAAAAAAGAAGTCAAGAAAGCAAGTCAGCAAGCCCTGACCAGAGCGAGAGAACAGGTAGGGGCGCACAGAACGCCGATTGAAATCACTGACCGGGAATGGGAAGCGATACAGGCGGGAGCGATTAACAAAACCACACTGCGGGAGATTGTCGCTCATACGGACATTGACGCGCTTCGTGAACGCGCCACTCCCCGCGCCGTATCGACTTTAAGTCAAGCCCAGATTGGGAAAATCGCGGCGATGAAAGCGTCCGGGTATACTATTAGCGAAATTGCCAAAGCGATGAAGAAATCCCCGTCCACTATCGCTAAATACATGTAAACAGAGAGGAGGGATTTACTATGTTAGGAACGCCGATGTTGACGACAACAGACAATCCCTATGACCCGTTTGAGCAGTTTTCCCTCTGGTTTCTGTACGACGTGGGGCATGGGTATAATTCGTGCGGCTATCTGGACCGTATCGCGCATACGTCTGACCAGTTGTCGGATGAGGAGAACGCGGCGGAACTCGAACGCGCTATTGATGAAATTATCAAGCTCGACTTTCGCAATATCTACAAGAAAGTCTACGCGAAAGCGGGATAAAGCGGCGTGTCTTATCGCGTAATTTTTTATCAAATCACAGCTTTCTGTTATCAAATTACGGCTTTTGAGAAAGTTTAATCGCTTTTTGTTGATTAAAACTCAAAAATTACAGCGTTTTTGACGGCAATCTCGCCGTCCTGTCGCTGTTGAGATAAAAAGAGCGACCCGTGGGGAGGGGTCTTACGAAAAACACCC
>CAJOFP010000356.1 GCA_905233795.1 uncultured Oscillibacter sp.
GGGATCGATTAATCGCCGTGCGGGAGACGGACGGCAAGCAAAATATTTTAATCGCCACGCGTGACGGACAGGCGATCTGTTTCCCGGAATCGAATGTCCGGGCGATGGGACGAACCGCGATGGGCGTAAAGGGGATAGATTTAAGACCGGGCGATTATGCCGTTGGCGCGGATGTAGCGCTTCCGGGGCGTTTTGTGCTGACGGTCACGGAGCGCGGATACGGGAAGCGGACGCCGGTGGAATTATATCCCGTACAGAATCGCGGCGGACTTGGGGTAAAAAATTATAATATCACGGAAAAAACGGGTAAAATTATCGGCGTGAAGTTATCGGACGGCACGGAAGATTTATTGCTTGTGACGCGAAACGGCGTATTTATTCGGACGCCGGTGGAACAGATCAGCCAGACCGGACGGTCGGCGCAAGGCGTGATTTTAATGCGTTTCCGGGATATGGCAAGCGATAAATTAAGCGATAAAACAGGCGATAAATTAAGCGATGAAAATCAAGACGGGCTTGAAACGGAATCGAACGGGGAGAGCGTAATTTCCATGGCGTTGGCGAAGCCGGACGGCGTACCCGCGCCGGAGACGCCGGGCGTCACGGAGTCGGACGGCGATTTGCCCCCGGAGATTTTAAATTTAGATAGTTTAAAACCGGAAGAGTGAATATAATAAAATATAAAATTATAAAATCATGAAAAAAGTGATGATTTATACGGACGGGGCGTGTTCAGGGAATCCCGGTCCGGGGGGCTGGGGCGCGATTTTGTTATATCAGGACGCGAACGGAAAAGAGTATAAAAAAGAGATTTCCGGGGGAGAGCCGGAGACGACAAACAATCGCATGGAATTGACAGGCGTGATTGAGGCGTTAAAGTAAATATATTATAGACGCGATGGAAAAAGGCTGGGCATTGCGATGGCGTGAAAATAACTGGATGCGCAATCGGAAAGAACCGGCTTTGAATCCTGATTTGTGGGAAGAGTTATTAAATTTAAATCAAAAGCATGATATAAAATATCACTGGGTAAAAGGTCACGCGTCGAATGAATATAACAATCGCTGTGACGAATTGGCGGTACAGGCGCGGGAAAAATATAAATAATAATAAATTTTCGCCGGGACTTGACGGAATATGAAAAACCGGTGTATAATAAATATATAATACAGGCTGTAAATCAAGCGATTAGCGATTATGGAACAGGAGGCGTTTCGATGTTTGAATTTTTAATCAAGAAACTGAAAGCCCATCCCCGCCGTATTGTGTTTACGGAAGGAACGGACCCAAGAATTTTGGAGGCGTCCGCCCGTCTGCTTTCCGGTACGTTCCTGACGCCCGTGCTGGTCGGCAATCCGGATGAAATTTACGCCGCCGCCGAAGAAGCCGGATTTAATATCCGCGGCTGTGACATCCGGGACCCGGAAAATTATGATCATATGGATGAAATGGTCAAATTAATGGTCGAACTGCGCAAGGGCAAAATGACGGAGGAACAATGCCGGGACGCGTTGAAACACGCGAATTATTTCGGCACGATGTTAGTCGCTATGGGTTGCGCCGACGCGTTGTTGGGCGGCGCTACTTATTCGACGGCGGATACGGTTCGCCCCGCGCTCCAGCTTGTCAAGACGAAACCCGGCAATAAAATCGTCTCGTCCTGCTTTATTTTAGTCCGTTCGTCCGTCGTCGGCGACCGGGAAGTGATCGCTATGGCCGACTGCGCGATTAATATCAAACCGGATGAGGATCAATTAGTCGAAATCGCCAGTGAGACGGCGGAAACGGCGAAGTTATTTGGCGTCGATCCGAAACTCGCGTTTTTAAGCTATTCGACTTACGGTTCCGGCAAGGGCGAGGACGTGGACAAAATGCGCAACGCGTGCGCGAAAGCGAAAGCGGCGCGCCCGGATTTGGCGATTGACGGCGAATTGCAGTTTGACGCCGCCGTATCGCCCCGCGTAGCGCAGACGAAATGCCCGGATTCTATTGTCGCGGGCCGCGCCAATACGTTTATTTTCCCGGATATTAACGCCGGAAATATCGGCTATAAAATCGCCCAGCGTCTTGGCGGTTTCGAGGCTTACGGGCCGATTTTACAGGGTCTCAACGCGCCGATTAATGATTTAAGCCGCGGCTGTAACGGTCAGGAGGTTTACTCTATGGCGCTGATTACCGCCGGTCTCGCGCAGGATTAAAATTTAAATTTTTATTCGCGCTTATATAATAAAATAATATAATAATGATAAAAAATCGCCGGGGCTTTCCCGGCGGTTTTTTTATTATATATAATTATAATTATAATTATAATCACGCCCGCAAGCGTATAAGAAAATAAAAGGGGGGATAAAATATATAAAATAGGGGGTGGCGGCATGGGGGAATATCAGGAAAATCAGGATTTTCTCTCGGAGGATTATCAAGCGAATATTGAATATTTAGATCAACTGCTTGGCGTGGGTCGAAGCTGTGATATGATTGCGAGAGATTATATAATCGGCGGACATCGGGCGCGGCTCTGGGTGGTGGACGGTTACGGACGGGACGACACGCTGGAGCGTATGGGGGCGTTTTGGCTGTCCCTGCCGGGGGAAGAGCTTGTTTATCTGAAAAATATGCGGGATTTCACGGATCGATTTGTATCTTTTACGGAAGTCAGTATCAGCGATAATATAGAAAATATTATGATTGCCGTATTTTCCGGCAAAAGTTTATTATTAATGGACGGCTTGTCAGGCGCGGCTTTGATGGATTGTAAAGAATATCCGTGCCGGGGCGTGGACGAGCCGCCGGACGGAAAAGTCTTGCGCGGTTCACATGATGGATTTATAGAAGCGCTGGTTCCCAATATGGCGTTATTGCGGCGAAGAATACGGGACCCCAATTTGACAATGGAAGCGCACAAAGCCGGGGACAGATCGCATACGGATATAATTATATGCTATCTGGAAGATCGCGTGGATCAGGCTTTATTGCGCGAGTTGCGGCGCAAATTAGAGAAAATCGACGCGCATTCTCTCACGA
>CAJOFP010000357.1 GCA_905233795.1 uncultured Oscillibacter sp.
TATAAAAATTTTATTCAATCGCTATTTTTCAGGCGTTGCCGTCCGTTATTTTTGGCGGACGGCGTTTTTTTATATATAATTTATGATTTTGCGCGGGGAACGCGTGTGGATTTTATATATTTAGATAGGGAAAAAGCGGTTGCGAAAGGCGGGGGGATGTGGTAAAATAAAAAAATATGAAAATTTTTGAGTTTTTACGAAAGGGTTCGGGGACGCGAAATGCGGAATGAAAAATTAAGAAACGTGGCGATTATCGCGCATGTGGATCATGGCAAGACGACGCTGGTCGATGAGATGTTGAAACAGAGCGGCGTATATCGGGAGAATCAGGAAGTCGTGGAGCGCGTGTTGGATTCGGGCGATCTGGAACGCGAGCGCGGCATTACGATTTTGGCGAAAAACACGGCGGTGAAATACGGCGACGTGAAAATTAATATCGTGGACACGCCGGGTCACGCCGATTTCGGCGGCGAAGTGGAACGGATTTTAAAAATGGTCAACGGCGTGATTTTATTAGTGGACGCCGCCGAGGGTCCCATGCCGCAGACAAGATTTGTCCTGTCCAGAGCGTTGGAATTGGGACACCGTGTGATTGTGGTATTGAACAAAATCGACAGACCGGATCAGCGCGTACACGAGGTAATCGACGAAATTTTAGAATTATTGATAGATTTAGACGCGACATCGGAGCAGTTAGACAGTCCCATGTTATTCTGTTCAGGGCGCAACGGTACGGCGTCGTATTCGCCGCAGACGCCCGGCGTGGATTTAAAGCCGTTGTTTGATACGATTTTGGATTATATTCCCGCGCCGGAAGCGAATACTGATCAACCGTTTCAAATGCTGGTTTCGTCGATTGATTATAACGAATTTGTGGGGAGAATCGCAATCGGACGCATTGAACGCGGCGTGTTAAAGCAAAATATGGAGCTTGCCGTATGCAATTATCATGATAAAGACGCGCCGCCGCGTAAAGCGAAAGCGACGGCGATTTACGAATTTGAGGGCTTGAATCGCAAACCCGTACAAATCGCCGAGGCGGGAAATATTATCGCCATGAGCGGTATCCCGGATATTACGATTGGCGATACGATTTGCGCCCCGGAAGCGCCGGAAGCGATGGAATTTGTGAAAATCTCCGCGCCGACGCTGGAAATGACATTTTCTGTCAATGATTCCCCGTTCGCCGGACGCGAGGGAAAATTCGTGACTTCCCGACAAATCCGGGAGAGATTATACCGGGAGACGCTGAAAGACGTATCGTTACGCGTGACGGATACGGATCGGGAGACGGCTTTTAACGTCGCCGGACGCGGTGAGATGTCTTTATCTATCTTAATAGAGACAATGCGGCGTGAGGGATACGAATTTCAGGTCTCCCCGGCGCGGGTGTTATATCGCAATATAGACGGCAAAAAATGCGAGCCGATTGAGCGTCTTGTGGTAGACGTTCCGTCGGACTGTGTCGGGGCCGTGATGGAGAAATTAGGCGCCCGCAAGGCGGATGTCGTGGACATGACGCCCGTGGGGGATCGTATGAAAATAGAATTTTTAGTCCCGGCGCGGGGCTTGTTCGGCTATCGCAATGACTTCTTGACAGACACACGCGGCGAGGGCATTATGGCGTCCGTGTTCGACAGTTACGCGCCGTACAAAGGCGATTTGTCGCGGCGCAACAGCGGTTCTCTTGTATCGTTCGAGACGGGCGAGTCGATCACTTACGGATTGTTCAACGCGCAGGAACGCGGCGTATTATTTATCGGTCCCGGCGTTCCGGTATACGGCGGCATGATAGTAGGCGTCAGTCCGCGCTTGGAAGATATAACCGTGAACGTATGCCGCAAGAAACAAATGACCAATATGCGGGCGTCCGGCTCTGACGAGGCGTTGAGATTGACGCCGCCGCGCAAAATGAGTTTGGAACAGTGTCTTGAATTTTTAGCCGACGATGAGTTATTGGAAGTCACGCCCAAGAGTTTGCGTATGCGTAAAGCCGTTTTAGACCATGAAAAGCGCATGAAAGCCTTGCACGCGAAAAAATAATATTAAAATAATTAAATATTAATAAATAAAAAATCCCCCGCAAGGGAACGGGTTCCGTCTCTTGCGGGGGATAATTTTAATTTAATTTATTTTTTTAATTTATCT
>CAJOFP010000358.1 GCA_905233795.1 uncultured Oscillibacter sp.
GATATTGACTGTATACGGCTCTTGTTTGCGCACTTCCCGCCGTATGGATTCCAGCGACAAAGCCCGCGTCATATCGCTTTTTTCGTCATCCGAACCGTGTAAAACCGGAATAACCTGATTATTTAAATAATATTCATAATCGCCGTGTCTTGTTAATGGGAAAATACTGCCTTTCGTAATCCGCGCCGCGTCGCCTATAGTCACGCCGTATTGACTATTCATTAAATACGCGACCATATCAAACTGCCGGACAAGAATTTTGTCCATTAAAATCTGCCGGACTTTTTCGTCGTTGCACTCCTGTTCGGTAATAAACGCGATCATTTCGCCGCTTAACGGATGCCGGGTCATAATCGCGGCGTATTCCACGAAACACATGCGCCCGTCGGGACGGCGGGAATAAACCGTCATAGACGCCGAGACTTTGCCCGCTAAATAGCCGTCGCTTAAACGATTTCTGTCAAATATTTCTAAAAACCGCGTCCGCTCCGAGCCAAGCGGATAATTTTCCGCCCGCTTTTTAATTGATTCCGAATACGGATAAACCGTTGAATCACAGGCATATAAATCCCGGCCCCGCGTTTCCTCGATAATATTCCGGGTTAAATTTACCCGAATCAGCGCGAGCGTCTGCGGCGTGACCTGATAAAAGCTATTGCCAAGACTGACATAGACGCTCTTCAATCGCTCCTCATATTCTTTTAATACCGTAATATTAGAATAGGTACAATAGATATAGCTTTCATTAAAATCATCAATAAAAGCGTAATGCACGTTGCACCAGATTCTATGCCCTTTCGCCGTGACTTTCTGAATCGTCAGATTAGACCCGCCGTCGTCCGATACGCGCCTTTTGAACATACTGCGCACCAAAGGCCTGTCCTCCGGGTGTGTGGATCGCAAAAACCCCGTGCCGTCCATCATTTGGGCGGCCTCTTCCACCGTACATTCCATTAAATTGGCGAACGCTTTCGAGACATAAACCGTTTTCATTCTTATATCGCTGACGCGGCGCAATAACAGCGCGACGCCGCCCATTTGTTGAATATTTCGTAAGAAATGCGCCCGCGCTTCCCGGATATTATAATCCGAAATATCCGTGATAAAAAAACCGCCGTAAGGCGCGGGTAAATCTAAAATCGGCTCAAAACGCAAATATCTGTTATTTTCCGCCATATAAGCCGAAAACGGGTAAGGCGTCCGGGTCTGGAAATCTTCCAGCGCCGTTATAATATCCTCGTCCCCATACGGGCTGTCCATGAGAGACGCGCCTATATAATCCCGATTATGACGAATATTTTCCCAATTTTTACTAAAACTTTCATTGCCGTATATAATTTTATAAATAATTTTATTATTTCTTCTATTTTTACTGTTGCCGTTCGGGACTGTCTCGCGCATGTAAATCAACACGCTGACAGGGAGTTTATCATAAATCCGCGTTGGAAACGGCGGCGCGGCGGTTTTCATATCGCGCATATCTCTCAATCTCCTTTCCCGTGATTTTCCGTAAATTCCCGCGATCATTCATCATTTTTGTCATTATAGCTCTTTTTTATCCAATCCGCAAGCCCTGATTTCGTCAATTTTATCAATTTTATTTTATATCTATTCTAAAAATATAAAAAAGCGCCTGTTTGACAGAATAAAACATACATATTATAATTATTATTTATCTCATATTATAAAATTATAAAAATATTATAAATCAATCTTTTACGGATTTGTCATTGATTCATGGAATTTAATAAAATTTTAATAAATTTTAAAATAAATTAAAATTCAGGACGGTTTGAAATATGTCGAGAGAATTAAATCCCTGTCAAATCGCGGAACGGAGCTTGATTAAAAAATATCGCAAAGAACTCTGGAAACCGTTTATTTACGCGGTTCAGCGTTATGAATTAATCCAGCCGGGGGACAAAATCGCGGTCTGCATATCCGGCGGGAAAGATTCTATGTTAATGGCGAAATTATTACAGGAATTAAATAAATATACGGACCGACCGTTTGAATTAATATTTTTAATCATGGACCCCGGTTACAGCGATTTTCACCGGCGACAAATCGAAAATAATATAAAATTATTAAATATCCCGGCGATTATTTTTCAAAGCGATATATTTTCCGTCGTCAGTCC
>CAJOFP010000359.1 GCA_905233795.1 uncultured Oscillibacter sp.
GTCAAATGACGGCGTTTGTGTTCGTGTCGGCGATTGCGCTTGTCTTGACGCGTCCATTGGTTCAGAAATTCACGGACGTGTCAGCGACGCGTACAAACGCGGATCGGGTTCTCGGACGCGTAGGCAAAGTCACGGAGGAAGTGGACGACGAAAACGGCGCGGTTTATGTGGACGGAAAAACATGGTCGGCGCGGAATTTCAACGGCTTAACAATCCCGGTTGACACGCGGGTTTATATCGAACGGATAGAGGGCGTGAAATTAATCGTCTCCCCGGCGCGGGAAGAAACGCGGGTGTAATAAATAATAAAAATAATAAAAAGATAGATATTATAAATATTATAAAAATATAAAAAATCAGGGGGTATCGCGTATGAACGGATTTTTTTTGCTGGCGTTGTTAATCGTGGTTCTGGTGGTAATCGTCAATAATATTCATATTGTCCAGCAGTCGCGGGCGTATGTGGTGGAGCGTCTCGGCGCGTTTTACGATGTCTGGAATGTCGGTTTGCATTTGAAAATCCCGTTTATTATGAAAGTCGCCAAGAAAGTTTCTTTAAAAGAACAGGTCGCCGATTTTCCGCCCCAGCCGGTTATTACTAAAGATAACGTCACGATGCAGATTGACACGGTTGTGTTTTTCCAGATTACGGATCCGAAATTGTTTACTTACGGCGTGGAAAATCCCATGAGCGCGATTGAGAATCTCACGGCGACGACGTTGAGAAATATCATCGGCGATATGGATTTAGACCAGTCGTTGACAAGCCGCGATACGATTAATTCGCGTATGCGCGCTATCTTGGATGAGGCCACAGACCCGTGGGGAATCAAAGTCAATCGGGTTGAGTTAAAAAATATCATGCCGCCGCCGGAGATTCGCAGCGCGATGGAAAAGCAGATGAAAGCCGAACGCGAACGCCGGGAATCTATCTTACAGGCCGAAGGCACGAAACAATCACAGATTTTAAAGGCTGAGGGCGAAAAGCAGTCCGCGATTTTACAGGCGGACGCCGCGAAACAATCCGCGATTTTACGCGCCGAGGGCGAACGCGAAGCCCGTATTATGGCCGCCGAAGCCGAAGCCGAGGCGATTTTGAAAGTCCAGAAAGCGTTGGCCGATTCTCTTGAGTTATTAAATCAGGCCGCGCCGAACGAGCAGGTAATTAAATTAAAAGCGCTGGAAGCCATGCAGAAAGTCGCCGACGGACAGGCCACGAAAATTATTATCCCGTCTGAAATTCAGGGTCTCGCCGGATTGGCCGCCGGGGCGAAAACCGTCTGGGAAGGCATGGGCGAATAAAAAATTAAATATTTATTTAAATTTATAGATTTGAAATATTAAAATATTATCACCGCGCCGTGATTTTTAAAATCATTTAAATTTCACGGCGCGGGAATGATTACAAAATATTTTGATTGATCAACGCTGAATGTCATTGATTGAGAAGATTGAGAGGGTTTTTATGTTTGCGAACAAAAGCGAGGACGGATTGAATAATCTTTGCGGACGAAATATCGCCGCGGCGCGAAAGAAATTGAATATCCCGCAACGGGAATTAGCGGAAAAAATGCAGTTATACGGTCTTGACATGGACAAAAACGCGATTCAACGTATTGAATCCGGGAAACGGTTCGTAACGGATATTGAATTGGCGCAATTTTCAAAATTTTTTCGGATGTCGTGTGACGAACTTGTAACGGAATCTTGATAGAAATATAGAAATATATAAAAATATAAAATATCAAATCCGTTTGGATAAATCGCGTAAAATACGCTCCCCGCGCCGTGAGATTTAAAATTATTTAAAATCTCGGCGCGGGGCGTTTATTTGTTAGTTTTTTTATATATTTTTATCTTTCGCGTTTATTTGGATTATAAATTATATATTTTAATATCACAAGAAATTGCGATAAAAACGCCGTATTGAAAAAAAATAAAATCTGTGATAATATAAAAAGCCTGAATTTTATATGATAAAAATATAATAAAATATAATAAAAAAGGGGGTTCCGCTATGATTCGGACCGAGGAAAATACTTACAGCGCGATTACGCCCGCGATTTTATCTCTAAAAGAACAGTGGGAGAAGAAAAATTATATCGATCCCAGATTGTATAAAGAATATAACGTCAAGCG
>CAJOFP010000360.1 GCA_905233795.1 uncultured Oscillibacter sp.
TTTCACGCGTCGGAATTTGTACGGCGGGAAACGGGGGTGGATAATATCTGTGAACGGGCGGCGGTTCTGGCGTCAGACGGCGGAAATTTAGTAATTTGCAAAACAGCGGGGGAGGGCGTGACATTCGCGGCGGCGCGGCGGGATTATAAAATAAAAATATAATAAAATAATAAAAATAACGGGGGAAACGTGTGATATATGCCTGATATGGAGATAAAGGATTATAATAATAAGATAAATAAAATATTATATGTCGTTGGAATCGGCCCCGGAAAAGAGAGCGGCATAACCGGGGAAGTTCGGGAAATTCTGGATATGTGTGATAATTGGTACGGCTATCCGGTTTATATGGATTTGCTGAAAGATTTAGATAAAAATAATAGTAAAAATAAAATCACGACAAAGATGGGATATGAGAAAGAACGCTGTGAAATGGCGTTGCGATCGGCGCGGGACGGGAAAAAAACGGTCTTAATCTGTGGCGGGGACGCGGGCGTATACGCTTTGGCGGGTTTGATTCTGGAATTGTCGGAAAAATATTTGGATGTGGAAATTGAGATTTTACCGGGCGTGACGGCGGCCACGGCGGGCGCCGCGATATTGGGCGCGCCGCTGGGAAATGATTTTTGTGTCATTTCTTTATCGGATATTTTAACGCCGTGGGAAAAGATAGAAAAACGGCTTCGTTACGCGGCGGCGGGAGGGTTTGCGATTTGCTTATATAATCCGGCGTCGCGGAAACGTCCTGATTATTTAAAACGCGCCTGTGATATTTTACTTGAAATTTTAGAGCGAAATATAATTTGCGGCTGGGTCAGAAACATCGGCAGAACGGGCGAAACATCGCGTATTTGTACGCTTGGGGAATTGCGTGAGGAAAGCGCGGATATGTTCACGACGGTTTTTATCGGCGTTCGAGAGACAAAAATAATCCGGGGGCGTATGGTCACGCCTCGCGGGTATAATAATAAAATTTATTAACCGCGTTAATACGCGGATATATATGATAATATTAATATTATAGATAGCGAAAGGGGGCGTATAGCTATGAAATTAAGCTGGAAACGGCGTCAAATATGGATCGCTATGGGAATATGCGGCATTCTGGCGGCTGTGATATTCCTGACAATGCGATTGATTTTACGCCGTACCGCGTGGATTACGCTTCCGGACGCGGTCGGGACGACGGGAATCAGCGTGAATGATCCGGTGGGGACGGGTTATTCCGTGACGCCGCTGGAAATCACGCCCCGGACTGTGCAGGCGGCTGTGGCGACGATGAAACGCGTGTCGGATTACGCCCGCGTGGTAAAAATCACAAGATTTTGGAACGGCGGAAGCGGAGAGGATATATTTTATATATATGCTTCTGACGGCTGGACCCGTGTGGACAGGGCATATGGCGGGCTGGTATGATGACGAGCCGGAGGGCGTTACTATGCCGACGGGCGGCGTGAACGCCGATGATGAACAGAATATCCCTGTTTATGAGGAAGTTTTATCGCTTTTGGCGGATGAGATTATCACGGCGAATTATCAACGGCATGAGAATCGAAATTGTATTTATTTGGAAACGTCTGAAAATAATTTAATATATCGCTATTGGATTGATACGGCTACAGGTCTTTTGGAATCGGCTGAAATATTGTCTGAAGGGGATTTAATTTTTCAAATGGAGTCTTCAGACCCGGAGGAGCCGCCTGAAAACGCGTGGATTTTTGGAGATTTCGGCGAGTGGGCAGACGCGCCGGAAAATTAGATTATAAATTTTTATCAATATAAAAATATTATAAAAATTATAAATTATAAAATAATAGCGATTTGTGGGGGAATGGAGTATGAAAAAACCTGAAACGGATACGCGTGACGCGCAATCCAGAGAAAATATAATTATACGGACAAGTATTATCGGCATTTCGGCCAATATTTTTTTGGCTGTGTTAAAAGCGATTATGGGCTTCGCGTCGCATTCGATTGCGATTATTTTGGACGCCGTGAATAATTTATCCGACGCGACATCTTCAGTGATTACGATTGTAGGGACGAAACTGGCGGGAAAGGCGCCGGATAAAAAACATCCGTTCGGACACGGCAGGATTGAATACCTCAGCGCGATGATTATCGCTATTATAATATTATACGCCGGAATTACGTCTTTTATAGAATCAATAAAAAAAATATTAAATCCCGTGACGCCGGATTATTCGACCGTCACGCTTGCGACGGTCGCGGCGGCTGTGATTGTAAAAATTTTTCTGGGTCGCTATGTAAAATCCGTCGGGGAACGGGTAAAATCAGACGCGCTGATCAATTCCGGCGAGGACGCCAAATTGGACGCCGTGATTTCCGCGTCTACTCTGATAGCGGCTGTGATTTATTTATTATTTGAAATTTCTCTGGAAGCGTGGCTGGGCGGCGTGATTGCGATTATAATTATAAAATCCGGCGTCGAAATGTTGCGCGAAACGCTTTCCCGGATTCTGGGCGAACGGGCGGACGCGTCATTGGCGCGGGAAATTAAAAAGACGGTTCTGGAATTTCCTGACGTTTCCGGGGCTTATGATTTAGTCCTGCATGATTACGGGCCGGAGGCTTTTCAGGGTTCCATGCACATTGAAATACCGGATACTTATTCGGCGGAACAGGTAGACGAATTAGTCCGGGAAATCACGATGACAGTCTATCGCAAGCATAATGTGATTTTAGCCGCGATTGGCGTATATTCGCTGAATACGAAGAATCAAAAAGCGGTGGAAATACGCGAAAATCTGAAAAAAAATATCTTGCAAAATCCGTATATTTTACAAATGCACGGATTTTATTTAAACGAAGAGAAAAAAACAATCCGATTTGATGTCATCGTCAGTTTTGACGCGCCGGATCGGAAAGAAGCGTATAAAGAAACCGTAAAAACGGCGCGGACGCTTTATCCTGAGTATGATTTTCAAATCGCTATGGATACGGATTTCACGGAAGAATAAAAAAATATTATAAATATAATTTATAAAATAAAAGGGGGAGCGCGGGGTGCTGACGGGGAAAACGGTATTATTGGGCGTGACAGGCGGAATCGCGGCGTATAAGGCGGCGGATTTGGTTTCCAGACTGGTCAAATTAAACGCGAATGTGGAAATTATCATGACGAAACACGCGACGGAATTTATCACGCCGCTGACGCTGGAACAGCTCTCCGGGAATCGCGTGGTTTTTGATATGTTCGACCGGAATTTTGTGTTCCAGACGGAACATATCGCGTTGGCGCGGCGGGCGGATTTGGCGATCATCGCCCCGGCGACGGCGAATGTCTGCGCGAAACTCGCCCACGGTATCGCCGACGATATGTTGACGACGACAATTTTGGCCTGCCGCTGTCCCAAGATAATCGCGCCGGCCATGAACACGGCTATGTGGGAAAATCCCGTCACGCGGGATAATCTGGAGATTTTACGGCGTTATCACTGGAAGATTATACCGCCGGATTCGGGACGGCTTGCCTGTGGCGATATAGGCGCGGGCAAACT
>CAJOFP010000361.1 GCA_905233795.1 uncultured Oscillibacter sp.
GGAACATTGACAAACGCCGGAAATCTCTGTTACACCAAGGCGAAAGGCGTTTATCTGGACACGCCGAAAAACGGGAAAACGCGTACAGTTTATGTCGGTGACGATACGTTGTCTCTTTTACAAAGTCTCCAATTACGACAGGCCGAGACCGTCCACAGCGAATGGGTTTTCACGAAAGACAACAGCGCGGAGCCTATGCACCCGCAAAGCCCCACGCGGTATCTCAAACGATTTTCAGACCGTTGCGGCGTTCCCGATCTTCATCCGCATATGCTTCGCCATACGTTCGCGTCGGTCGCTATCACCAGCGGGGCGGACATCGCCAGCGTGTCGGAGGCGATGGGACACAGCGACAAAGCCGTGACGCTTCGGATGTATACTCACGCCGATCAGAAAAGCATCAGCCGGGCCGCTCAAATTTTCCGCGACGCCGTCAGAAACGCCGGGCAGGAATAATCCCGTCCGGCGAAAATGTATTTATTTTTCCAGATATTCAGAAATCACAGTGAGAAAGCGTTTCGCGTTTTCAAATTGTTCTTCCGCCTCTTTTTTGGACAGCGTAAAGAAATCGCTATAATCGCTGAAAGTACGATAATCAAACTGATCCCCGATTACGTCCGACCATTTCTCGTCAAATATTCCCGTCCGGATATATAATCGGCGAAACTCTGAAATAACGCCGGAGTGACGCTTTCTGTCAATCCCGTCCAACGCCAGAACAGCGCGTATCGCGTGAAACACCGCGTAATAGGATCGATTCGCCGATCCTTTGTAGCGTTCGGAGGACAACAGATTTTCCGCGTCTTGCAGACAGTCTCTCGCGTGTTCCAGTCGGACTTTGGACAACGACCGTTTTTCCTCATCACTCAGCATAGCGAATGCCCTCCTGAACCACATTTTGATAATAAGGCGTCGCCCGCTCAAATCGCCGAAATCGTTCTACAGGTTCCACGTTGACAGATACCAATACGTCGTGTTTTAAACTCAACTGGCCGCGTACATGGGATAACGCTTTCCGGTATGTCGGCAGTTCCTCCGGCTCTACGTCCACGGTCAACAAAATATCCACGTCGGATTCCTCGTCGTAATCCCCTCTGGCGTAAGAACCGTACAGCCACGCGTCGGAGATTTTCTTCTCAAATACCGCGTTACAGGCGCGGCAGACCTCGCCCAGAATCGCCACCGCCTGTTTCGTGTCACACACGGCGTTCACGTCCTTTCTTTTCACTGTTTATCTCTTTCTCCAGTCCATCCATCAGTCCCCGGCAGCCTCTCGACACGTCCCGCCACGTCGCGTCAAAATCGCCGGTATACCACGGATCCGCCACCTCGCCCGGACTGTCCGTAAAATCCAGAAGCGAATAAATTTTATGATCCGGATCGCCGCCGCATATCCGCCGCGCTTCTCGGATGTTCTCCGCGTCCATGCCAATCAGTAAATCGAATTTTCCGTAATCGGCGCGTTCCATCGGACGCGCTTTCTTCCCGGCGCAGTCAACGCCGTGACGGGTCAGCGTATCCCGCGCCGGGGGATATACCGGACTTCCCGTGTTGCAGGGACTTGTCGCGGCGGATTCGACGTAAAAATCCGCTTGCCGTCCGGCTTTTTCGGCTAAATCTTTCATCACAAATTCCGCCATCGGACTTCGGCAGATATTCCCGAAACAGATAAAGAGAATTTTAGTCATTGGCATTCACCCCCGATTTTTTTATTTTTTGAGTTCTTATCCGGACACCATTTGGACACCAGACCGATCCGCCGACCCGTTCTGTCCAACAGTCAAGAGGCGTCAACGGACGCCAGCGGACGCCAAAACGCGTGAAATGTCGTCAAAATCCGAAAAACCGAAACTTAAATTTTTGTGCGTAAATTCCATAAAAATTACGAAAAATCAACCGGTTTATATAATCTCTGATTGCGTATTTTGATAAAGCCGAAACTGTTGCGCGGTGACGGTTTCGGTTTTTGTTTCGGTTTTTCAAATCCGAGGTCTTTCGTCAAGATACCGAAAGCGTGTAAAAGATTGCGAAAATTCATGAAATAAGCCGGAAACCTTTCGATTTCCGGCTTAAAAATTGGAGCTGCTGACCAGATTTGAACTGGTGACCTCATCCTTA
>CAJOFP010000362.1:0-2875 GCA_905233795.1 uncultured Oscillibacter sp.
TATTTATATTTTTTTAAATCTCTGTCTATAATATTGTCTAAATCCCGGCATTTTCCACAAAGAACAGGCTCGGAACGCCCGAACCAACCCTTATATAATGCTTTTAATATCGACTGCGTACCGCTTACGGATCGGATAAACGTCCGCCCGCACCGGCTGCAACGCGTTACCATTCGCCGCGCAATCATAACAGCCTCCCGACGGAAAACCGTCCAATTCGACGCAAATTGTTTGCGACTCCCTTATTGTCACATAAAAATATTAAATTTAATTTATTATACTCCCCTGCTGTCACATTGTCAACACCTTTTTTCACATAATATTCTTGCAATAAGAGGTGATGACAAAATGGAAAAAGAGATTAAAAAAGAAATCGGCCTTCGTCTGCGGCGAAAACGCGAACAGGCGGGTTATACGCGGGAAAAATTAGCGGAATTATGTTCTCTCAGTCCCAGATTCATCGCCAATATTGAGTTTGGCGACGCCACTTTCAGTCTGGATTCCCTGATGAGCATGTGCCGCGTCTTATCCTGCGCCAGCGACGATCTGTTATTTGGCGATTCCCGCGACGCGGATATATGGACCGATACGGTGGATAAGATTCAAAAATTGGACGAAAAATATCAAAAGCCGGTTGACAAAGCCATACAGGGCATTATAGAAGCGATTATCGCGGCGGAACGCCGGGAATAATAAATAATTAAAATATTTAAATAATTAATTTTAATCACGGCGTTCCGCGACGCGGATTTTATGAATCACGCCTGTCCGCAATATTCCAATCGTGACATCCGCGCCATCGGCCATATTCCGTCATCAGGTCGATACCATTGTAAAAGCCCTGTATAAACGCGTCTTTGACTTCGCAATTACTGGATTTCATAAACGCGTCACAGAGATTTTCCAGCGTTTTTTTACATTCCGGGTCTAATTTTTGATTCAGCGTTTCCCGGATTGCGGCGGCTTCCCGGTCAATTTCCCGGCGTTCGTCCCCGCCGAAATTCCATTCAGTCAGATTCAACAAGCGGTCTATAACGCTCTCCATACCCGCTTATTTCCCCTTGAGAAACGCCCAAGGAATCAGCGCCCAGCCCAGCGCGAATCCCAGACACAGCCGCTTCGAGAAAATCGCCATGCCGGTTCCAATAATGATTTTATCAGCCCAGATCGTTTTTCCAACGGCCCAGTAACCCGCCGCAAGATAGAGCAAAAGCAAAATGCCGCCAAATTCTTCCATAAAAATTCTCCTTATCTTATTATTTCGTTTTATTATTTTTTATTTTCGCGTGTCATGCCGTTTAAACCCTGATATTCTCTCCTCCCTCCCCGATTAAAATTTTACAGGCTCTTATCAGATAATCTTCCGCGCAGTCGTCCGCCGCGTCCATTAATCCGGCGTTGATAGCCGCCAAAAACAGCGCGGTCTGGTTCTGATCTTTCGGATATAATCTATCCGGCAGAGCGGCGGCGTTTAAAATCTCTTCGCATAATGCCTGCGTCTGTTCCGCCGAATTGGATTCCGGTTCTAAAAAGCGGGTCAGTAATCGCGTCAGATTCGCGTTCATGTAGCGTTCGATTTTGTTCAGCGCGTTTTGAATTTTGCTGTTCTGCGCGGATTGAAATTTGTCTAACTTTCGGACGGAAAAACCGCTTTGTTCCAGCATAATATTATCCGCGTACCCATGCGCAAAACAGGTGAAAACGCATTCCAGCTCTAATAATAATTCCTCAATCGACAAATCAAACGGAATTGTCCGGTCTTTCTCAGGATAAAGCCGGTAGAACTCGCCTAAATTAGATAAATGATCAAATCCGTACAGGCATAACGGCGCGTCCACAGTCTCATCCGTCTCGAATAGATCATATAATATTTCAAATAAATTTAAATATTTCGCGTAAATCCGATAATTTTTGCCGTTGTCGTCGTTGATTTTATAATCCTGATACTTCCATAACGCTCTTAAATCCAAATCCAGATCCGGCGCGCTTTGCAATCGCTTTCCGTGACGTGTCAAAGCCCGGTATAAAAATAACGGTCTGACGGCGGCAATATCGGGATGGGCGTCCGCGATGTTTAATAAACTCAAAATATTATCCGAAAGCTGATCTCTGTCGCCTGTCGTTCCCGGATTTTCGCCGCTTCCACGGATTTTTTTAATTTTTCCCGCGAATTTTTCAGTTCCCCGGACGCCGGAACGCTTTTGATTTTTTTTAATCCTGTTAATATTTCCCCAAACTGTACGGACATCCGTTTCCGGGCCGACAGTTCCGCGTATAAAATCTCCGCGTCTTTGCGCGTGACGTTCCATTCCGTTACTTGTTCTCTTTGCGCCGTTATATCATCCTCCGGAGAATCGCTTTCCGAATCCGCGTCCAATAATAAACCGGTATCGCACAGGATATAGCATAACAGCCGCAATAACGCCATCGACGGCTCCGCCGCCGCTTTTTCGTATAACTCCTGACATAACAGAAAACGATTTTCGACAGACAATCCGAATTTCCGCAGTTCCGATAAAAACCACGCTTTACCGTCAATCGCTTCTTGTATGTCTTTTTTAGACGGCGGACTGTCCGGCTCTTCCGATAATTCGTCCTCGGCGTCGAGAAACTCATCAAACGCGATCACCTCACCGTTAAGAGTACGCTCCATCATGTCTTTTAATAATTTTTCATACGGATCAGACGGTTTGTTATTCCGTAATAAGCGCCAATTCCATAATTTTGAAGTTTTGCTGTTATCCGCCGCGTCGATTTCTTCCGGCTTTGACGGCTTTGACGGTTTTTCATCGTTTTCCATACCACGTTTCCCCCTCTCTGTCCGACAGTGTAGCATATTCTTCCGCACGCTGACAATCCGTTTTGATTCCTGAAA
>CAJOFP010000362.1:2893-3707 GCA_905233795.1 uncultured Oscillibacter sp.
GATTTTTATTTTATTCAATAAAAATTCCGGGAATCGGCCATTTCGCCTCATTCCCGGAATTTATCGACCTGTGCGGTTGAGAAAATCTCATATCCACTTTAGCGATGAATCTTTTAGCCCTCATTTCTGTATTAATCAGAAGATTTTAAACAGGTTCTAATATTTTTTTACCGCAAAATACGGAATTTCCTTTGTGTGAAACACAAATTTGCTCATTTCATAGTTCATAAATCCGTCAAGCTGATTTTTTTCTTGACATCGCGCGCGAACAGGTATAAAATAAAACCGGCAGGTGTAGTTTGAAGAAAAGAGCGCGGTTGGGCGCGGATAAAAGACACAAAAAAGGAGCAAATTATTATGAACACGGAACAGACAAAACGCACGAACGAAATGAGCGCCAATCAGGGGCGCGAGACGCTCGCCGCATTCCGCGAGGAGACGAAACATCCCATGGAAACGACGACGGCGCTTCTCATGAAACTGTTGGACGACAACAAAGACACGGAATACGGGCGGAAGTATGGCTTCGCTGATATTTACACGGTGGAGGATTATCAGAAAAAAGTTCCCGTAGTCGTGTATGACGATTTGCAGCCCTATCTGGAGCGCATGATGAATGGCGAAAAAACCTGCTGACCACCTATGGCTATAACCATTTCAACGAAACGTCCCGCACGATTGGCGCGCCGAAAGTCGTTCCCATGACGGACGAACAGTCTCAGGTGTTCGCCAAGTTTAATAATCTGCTGATGTACGGGATTCTGGGCGAACAGGTGGATCCGGACTGGATGAATGGACGCGGTTTCTGTACATC
>CAJOFP010000363.1 GCA_905233795.1 uncultured Oscillibacter sp.
AATGTCCGGTATCAGATTATATCCTCATCAGCGGGACGCGCTTAGCCGTATGAAAAACGGCTGTATACTTTGCGGCGGCGTGGGAAGCGGGAAATCGCGGACAGCTCTCGCTTATTACTTTTTTGAACAGGGCGGCGAATTGCTTGGAAACGTCGCCGGGGACGATTATATCCCGATGAACGACCCGCCACAGGATTTATATATTATCACAACCGCCAGAAAGCGCGATACACTCGAATGGCAGGACGAAATGGCGCCGTTTCTTCTCACGACGCATACGGAAGAAAGGTTATACAGGCATAAAGTTATTGTCGATTCGTGGAACAATATTAAAAAGTATACGGACACGCAAAACGCGTTCTTTATATTCGACGAACAGCGGGTTGTGGGTCACGGCGTCTGGGTGAAATCGTTCCTGAAAATCACAAAGCGCAATCAATGGATTTTGCTGTCAGCGACGCCGGGCGATAAATGGGAAGATTATATTCCGGTATTCATAGCGAACGGATTCTATCGAACGCGGACGGAATTTGTGGAAGAGCATATTGTTTACAACAGTTTCAGCAAATTCCGACAGGTTGACCGTTATCTTGGGACAAAGAAACTGGAACGCCTGAGAAATTCCATCCTGATTGACATGGAATTTAAGCGGCTGACAGTTTCACATCATCAAGATATATACGTCTCTTACGATGTTCAAAAGTATAAAGATATTTGCCGTAACCGTTGGAATATTCAAGCCAACCGTCCGATTATCAACGCCGCCGAATACTGTTACCAGTTAAGACGGCTTGTGAACAGCGACGAAAGCCGTACACAAGCCGTCTTGAAATTGTTCGAGAGCCATCCGCGAATGATTATATTTTATAACTTCGATTACGAATTGGAGCTTTTAAAAAATCTTGACTGGGACGAAAAGACACAAATCGCCGAATGGAACGGTCACAAGCACCAGCCGATTCCAAACGGTAAATCTTGGGTTTATCTTGTACAGTACGCCGCCGGAGCGGAGGGGTGGAACTGCGTCAAGACGGATACGATTATATTTTACTCTCAGAATTATTCGTATAAAACCATGATTCAAGCGTCCGGGCGCATTGACAGGATGAACACGCCGTTTAAAGATTTGTATTATTATCATCTCAAAAGCCGGAGCGGGATTGATATTGCCATAGGACGGGCTTTGAAAGAAAAGAAAAAGTTCAACGAACGCGCTTTCATGGGTACGGACGCGAAATAAACACGTTCTTTAACGGAGAAATCCGCATTATATTTTTGAAAAGGAGAAATTGTTATGGGCAAATTCTACAACAAGAAGATCAATGATGTCTGGAACCGTCTGGATGACGAGGGCAAGGAGGCTATGCTCCTGTTTGGCAAACAGTGCGCGGACGCGGCTATTACCGGCTACAAACGCGGTTGGAAACTGGGATTCAAACGGGGCGTCACTGGCGTCTGTGTCACGGCGGCCGTCGGCTGTATGATCTACGAATGGTGGAAAACCCGGAACGAAATTCCCGTGGAGAATGATATTGTGACAGAAGAAGCCGAATAATTTTAACGCGGGAAAGCCCTTTCGGGGGCTTTTCCGTTTTCTTAACTCAGACAGGAGAAAATTGTTATGATTTATACGACTTATTTCGCAAAGTTAAAGTCTCTCCCGGATGACATAACCCCGGTGTCAATCTGCCGCAAATCTCCCATATGGTATCGCGGATTGGAGTATAAAAAGTTGGCTCCGACGTATGAAATTTTGACGGAGTACAAACGGAATCCGAACGAAACGCGTTATATTTCGCGTTATAATCGTGAAATTCTCGCCGCTTTGAACGCGGACAAGGTTTATAAAGAATTGACGGAACTGACAGCCAATCATTCTTTCGCTATTGTCTGCTATGAAAAACCGAGTGATTTCTGTCACCGGCATCTGGCGGCGGAATGGTTAAAACGTCACGGCTACGAATGCGCTGAATTTTCAGGAGGCGTTATATTTGGATGTTTTGAAACTGCGTGAGGATGTCGAAAAAAGCCTTGATAATTGGAATGGAGTAAGTTCTTTCAGACTTTCTCAAAGGCCTTACCCGGACTTGACACAGTCCGTTATGCGGCTGATGAAGCGTACAATCGAGGAAATGGCGAAAGTGACGCCGGACGGACGCAATGCCGCGACGGTAGAATTGGCGAAGAAGATTACCGAGATTACGGACGGATATTCTTTGCCGTTGGTTTAAGCGGGGACGGATGTTATGAAAGAGTATATTTGCAAGCATATGACCGAACCCGCCTTGTATGAGGCTTTGGCTGAGGAAGCGACGGAACTTGCTATGGCGGCGTTGAAGTACGCACGGGTTCTCCGTGGTGAAAATCCGACTCATCTCAAAAAGGATGAGGTCAAAAATAACCTGATTGAGGAGTTTACGGATGTTCACTGTGTCGCGGACGTGATAGATTTGACGGTCAACCCGGAAATAAAGAGTTATAAACTTCACCGCTGGTACGAACGGCTGAAAGAAGCGGAACGGAATTGAGAAGGAGTTGGTCAAAACTTG
>CAJOFP010000364.1 GCA_905233795.1 uncultured Oscillibacter sp.
TCTAACGCGTCCAGACCCGTATTTTCCCGACCGCCTTTGGCGAATACTTTAAATTTTCCGTCCACGCGCCGGACATCCATTGATAATACCACGCATTGATCCCCGTACTTTTTCGCCGCGTTTGGAATCAAATCCGGGTTCGCTATCGCGCCTGAATTGACGCTTACTTTATCCGCGCCGCTTTTTAAAACCCTGTCAAAATCATCTAAATTTCTAATCCCGCCGCCCACGCACAACGGAATAAATACCTCACTCGCCACTTTTTTTAATATATCCGTGAAAATATTGCGCCCCTCCGCCGACGCCGTTATATCATAAAAAACCAGCTCATCCGCGCCGGATTGATTATAATATTTCGCCAATTCCACCGGATCGGCCATGTCGCGCAATCCCGTAAAATTCATGCCTTTCACGACCCGTCCGTCTTTCACGTCCAGACACGGGATGATCCGTTTCGCAAGCATATTTTTCCCCTCCCGTTTTTATATTTATTTTTTAATTTTTATCCCGTTTTTTATTTTATTCCATCCCTGATTCTTGCAATATCTCGCGCAGATTTAATTTCCCGGTGTAAAGCGCTTTGCCGATAATCGCGGCGTGTACGCCCATATCACGCAGTTTTTTCAACTCGTCCAGACCGCTTACGCCGCCCGACGCCGTAAATTCCGGGCCGGATATTCTTATCAAATCTTGATATAAATCTAAATTACTGCCTTTTTCCGCCCCGTCGCGGCTTATATCCGTATAAATAATCGCGCTGACGCCGATTTCCGCCAATCTTTCACAAAATTCAATCCCGCGCATTTTCGATTGCTCCAGCCATCCGTTAATCGCTATATACCCGTCGCGGGCGTCCACGCCGATTGCGATTTTATCTCTATATTTTTTGATCATTTCCGCCGTGAAATCAAAATCTTTAATCGCAATCGTCCCCAAAATACAGCGATTGACGCCTAAATCTAAATATTTTTTAATTCTATTCTCATCCCGAATCCCGCCGCCGACCTCAATATAAAATCCGCCCTGTTTCGCTATTTGCGCGATACTCTCAAAATTCGCGTCCGAACCGTCTTTGGCGCCGTCCAAGTCCACCAGATGCAAATACTTCGCGCCGGATTTTTTAAATAATTTCGCCGCCTCTCCCGGATTGCGATTATATACCGTCATTTGATTATAATTGCCCTGATACAGTCTTACGGCCTGTCCGCCGGACAAATCCACAGCCGGAAAAATTTTCATATATTTTCCTCCAGATTTTATTATATTTTTATTATAACTCCGCGAAAGCGCGCAGGATATTCAAACCCGTATCGCCGGACTTTTCCGGGTGAAACTGCGTCCCACAGATAAAATTTTTCCGCACCACACCCGTCACGGCTATATTTCCGTATTCCGATATAGCAAGCGTATTTTCTTTACAGTCTTTGGCGTAGAAGCTATGCACATAATAAACATATTCGCCGTCGTGAATATATTTCAACAAATCATCTTTACGCGTAATTTTCAACGCGTTCCAGCCCATGTGCGGGACTTTTAAATTTTTATTCTCCAAATCCTCACGCAATCCCGACACAATCCCGGATATAAAACCCAGTCCCTTATGTTCGCCGTACTCGTAACTTTTCTCGAATAATAACTGCATACCCAGACAAATCCCCAGAAACGGCTTTTTTTCCGCCTCCTGACGCAAAATTTCTATTAAACCCGTGGCTTTTAATTTTTCCATCGCGTCGCCGAACGCGCCCACGCCCGGCAGTACAACGCGATCCGCCGCCTGAATCCGCGCCGGATCGTTTGTAATCTCCGTTTCGACGCCGATTTCATGAAATCCGCCCGACAGGGAAAACAAATTCCCCACGCCGTAATCCACAATAGCCGTCATAAAACAACCCTCTTTTCCGCATGGCTGAACAAGTGTAAATTATTCTTACTGTACAGATTTATATAAATTTATAATTAATTATATAATTTATATAATTTAATAAAATTTACAAAATCCCTTTCGTACTGGGAATCTCATTCATATGCTTGTCATCCAAGGCGACAGCTGTTTTTAAAGCGCGTCCCATGCCTTTAAATATCGCCTCTAT
>CAJOFP010000365.1 GCA_905233795.1 uncultured Oscillibacter sp.
GGCGATTTTCGTCACGGCCATGCTGGCTCCGGCTTTACTGGGCCCAATCGCCGTAGCCGCTTATTCTTATATGGCGTTAGTCCCCGTGATTCAACCGCCCATTATGCGCGCTTTGACTACTCCCGAAGAACGCAAAATCGTCATGAAGCCGCTGCGTCAAGTGTCTAAACTTGAAAAAATCGTTTTTCCCATCATGGTGACTATCTTTGTCGCGTTCTTAGTCCCGTCGGCCGGGCCTTTGATCGCCTGTTTAATGCTCGGCAATTTATTCCGGGAATGCGGCGTGACGGAACGATTAAGCAAGACAGTCCAGAACGAGTTAATTAATATCGTTACGATATTCTTAGGCGTCTCCGTCGGCGCGACGGCGACCGGGACGACGTTCCTGTCTTTACAGACAATCGAAATCATGATTATGGGCATTGTCGCCTTTGGCTGCGGCACCGCCGGCGGCGTGTTATTGGCAAAATTCATGAATCTGTTCTTAAAAGAAAAGATCAATCCGCTGATTGGTTCGGCGGGCGTGTCGGCTGTCCCGATGGCGGCGCGTGTCTCTCAAATGGTCGGACAGAAAGAAAATCCGGCGAATTTCCTGCTGATGCACGCGATGGGCCCCAATGTCGCCGGCGTTATCGGTTCGGCTATCGCCGCCGGCGTGTTAATCTCCCTGTTCCGTTGATGATTGGAGGCGTATAATATATTATGACAGAAAGTTTAGAATTTGCCGTGAAAACGCCGCTGAAAATTACGGATACGATTTTGAGAGACGCGCACCAATCGCAGGCGGCGACGCGTATGCGCGTGGAAGATATGCTTCCCGCGTGTGAGGCGCTGGATGATATAGGCTATTATTCTCTGGAATGCTGGGGCGGCGCGACGTTCGACGCCTGTATGAGATTCTTAAACGAGGACCCGTGGGAGAGACTGCGCAAACTGCGTAAAGCCATGCCGCATACGAAACTGCAAATGTTATTCCGCGGTCAGAATATTCTGGGCTATAAGCATTACGCGGACGACGTTGTGGACGCGTTTTGCCGGAAATCGATTGAAAACGGCATTGATATTATTCGCATATTTGACGCCTTAAACGACGTTCGCAATCTCGAACAGGCGATTAAATCGACAAAAAAATATGGCGGCATGGTGGAGGGGACTTTAAGTTATACGACTTCCCCCATTCATAATGAAGATTATTTCGTCAAATTAGCGAAAGAACTGGAACAAATGGGCGCGGATGTGATTTGCGTCAAAGACATGGCGAATCTGTTATTGCCTATGGACGCTTATTCTTTAATCCGCCGCTTAAAAGAAACCGTTTCGATTCCGATTCATTTGCATACGCATAACACCACCGGCACGGGCGACATGGTGTATTTAATGGCCGCTTACGCCGGGGTTGACATCGTCGATACGGCTTTATCGCCGCTCGCCAACGGCACGTCCCAGCCCGCGACGGAATCTCTTGTGGCGACGCTCAAAGGCACGGCGCGGGATACGGGTTTAGATTTACAAAAATTAAGCGTCCCGGCGGCGCATTTCCGGACTGTCGCCGAAAAATTAAAAAAGCAGGGTTCACTCGATCCGAAAGTTTTAAACGTCGATACGAACACGCTTTTATATCAAGTCCCCGGCGGCATGTTGTCGAATTTAATTTCGCAATTAAAACAGACCGGGCGCGAAGATAAATATTATGAAGTCTTGGCCGAGATTCCCCGCGTCCGTAAAGACTGCGGCTATCCGCCTCTTGTCACGCCGACCAGTCAGATTGTCGGCACGCAAGCCGTCATGAATATCATCATGGGCGAGAGATACAAGACTTTCACGAAAGAAACGAAGGCGATGTTACGCGGCGAATACGGCAAATTGCCGGGCAAAGTCAACGAGGAAGTGAGATTAAAAGCCGGGATTCAGCCGGGCGATTTAGTCACCTGCCGTCCGGCGGATTTGTTACAGCCGGAATTGGCGAAATATCGGGAAGAATATCAGGATATAGCGAAAAGCGACGAAGATGTTTTGTCATTGGCGTTATTCCCGCAGGTCGCGCCGAAGTTCTTACAATGGCGTGACGGCCCGAAAGAAGAGCCGAAGAATATAAATTTTAATCATATAAATTTAATTTAAAATTTTAATTTTAATTTAAATATAAATCCCCGGAGCGTTTCACGCGCCGGGGGTTTTTAATTTATATTTATATTTTTATATTTTTCGCCGGATTTATACGCGCATATCAATCTTGCTTCCGCCGACGCGGTCTTTCGTGACGACAATCTGACGGTCAATCAGTTCTTTCAGTTCGTCCACATGGGAGATAATGCCGACTAAGCGATTGCCTTCCGTCAGTTCGGACAGCGTTTGAATCGCGTTTTGCAAAGCGTTGTGATCCAGAGACCCGAACCCCTCGTCCACGAACATCGTATCTAAACGAATGCCCCCGGCTGAAGACTGGACTTCGTCGGACATCCCCAGCGCGAGCGCGAGCGACGCCTGAAATTTTTCACCGCCCGAAAGACTTTTGACATCCCGGACGCTGCCATTATAATGATCTATCACATCCAGTTCCAAACCGCTTTTGCTTTGTTTGTTACTCTCGTCCTCATCGCGGCGGCGCCGCAATTCGTATTGAGAATCCGACATTTTCATGAGACGAATATTGGC
>CAJOFP010000366.1 GCA_905233795.1 uncultured Oscillibacter sp.
TGGCGCCGCTCTCGCCGCCGTTTGCTACAAATCCCTTGAAAACTAATTATAAATTAATTATAAATTAATTATAATTAAAATTTAATTTTCTTATTATTCTCAATAAAAATCCCCCCTGTCCGATTGCGTTTCGCTGTCAGACAGGGGGAAAATATTATTAAAAAATATTATTAAATTATAAATATATTAAATTATAAAATCAAGATTTCATCAAATCTTTTCCGGCGTTCCACGCTTTACCGGCTTTTTCGCCTATCGTGTAATAGCCGTTTCTGAACTGGTCAAAAATCAGCGCGTCGATTTTCGCGGGATCGATTTTATTCTTCTCGTCCAAGATTTTTTCGTCCGCGCTGACATTCACAATCTTTCCGACAATCGCGTGTAAATTCTCCGTGTCGACAATCTCCGCCAGTTCGCACTCCATAGCGACGGGAAATTCGTCAATCACAGGCGCGTTGACAAATTCGCTCTTCACCGCGTGAAAACCGGTCCGGGCGAACTTATCCGGCATTTTATTGCCCGTGGCGATTCCGAAGAAATCCGCCTCCGCCATGTGCGCCCGATCCGCCAGACTGACCGTAAAAGCCTTGACGGCGCGTATATTTTTTGTCGTCTTGTGATCCTCGTCGATAAACAGCGCGATTTTATCCGTATCGCAGATCATACCCCACGCCGCGTTCATGACGTTGACTTTGTCATTCTCATCATAAGCCGCGACCATCAAGACCGGCATGGGAAAAACCGCCGGGACTTTGCCTATATCTTTGCGCATAAATTTCATGACCCCTTAAAATATAAAATTAAATAATATATTTATTATATATTATTAATTTTTTCCTGTCAAGAAATCGCGTAAAAATATAATTAATTACACTCTGGGCAGTCTGGGCGTGCGGTTCTGCAAGGCTTCCAGAACGTCATAACGCGCCATTTGTACGGATTTTTTCATCTGGAGCGCTTCCTCAATGGGGATTTCGACGATTTTTCCGTCCTGTGTGCCAATCACGCAGTTAGGCCGCCCGGCGGCGATGGCGCGAACCGCGCAGTAACCCATACGGCTGGCGACTTCCCGGTCACGCGCCGACGGATTGCCGCCGCGCTGTAAGTGTCCCAATACCGTAACAGTCGGTTTCAGGCCGATTTCGGCTTCTAATTTCTTGCCAAGATCGAAAGTCGTGTGTACGTCCGGCCCCATTTTGTGATCTTTGCATACGCCCTCGGCGACTACTACCATAAAATGGGTGTTCCCGACCAGACGCGCCTCCCGAATCGGCTCAACTAAATCGCGTTCAAAATCAAGATCGCGTTCCGGCAGTAAAACAGCCGTCGCGCCTACGGATATGCCGACATATAACGCCAAATAACCCGCGCTACGTCCCATGACTTCCACAAGCGAACATCTTTCATGTGACGACATTGTGTCGCGCAATCTGTCCACGCACTGAATCGCCGTATTGCAGGCCGTGTCAAATCCAATCGTATAATTGGAACAGCCGACATCATTGTCAATCGTCGCGGGAATGCCGACCACGGGGACGCCCAGTCGGGACAGCTCCAGCGCGCCCCGGAACGTCCCGTCGCCGCCAATCGTGACAACCGCGTCCAAGCCCAATAAATTGCAGGTTCTCACCGCGTGACGGCGTCCCTCTTCCGTCATGAACTCATGACTGCGCGCCGTATATAACACCGTCCCGCCGCGGGATAAAATATGACTGACTTCCGCGCCGGTCATAACGGCGAAATCGCTGTTAATCAGGCCGTTATAACCGCGCCGTATGCCTACGCACTCAATCCCCCGCGTCAACGCCGCCCGGACTACGGCGCGGACAGCCGCGTTCATGCCGGGGGCGTCGCCGCCGCTGGTCAATAAACCAATTCTGCGAACGCCCGCCGCGTTGTTCCGCGTATCCTCCCGCGTGATTTCGCTTACCAGTTCGCCCATAAAAAATTCCTCCCGAGATTAAAATTATATTTTTCGCCTTGCGCGTGATTCATGATTTATGATCCGGGATATTTAATTTATCAAGAACCTCACCCCCTGTCCCCCTCTCCTTATAAGGAGAGGGGGAACGCGATTTGCGGCATTT
>CAJOFP010000367.1 GCA_905233795.1 uncultured Oscillibacter sp.
GGACAGATGTATTTCCGTAATCAACAGTATGGAAGAATGGCAGCTCCAAAGCGTGTTTGAGGTTCTCTGGTCGATGAAGGGCGCGATGGAAAAGCTGGAATCCGAAGCAATGCCCGAAGTAAAAGCCGCTCTTGCAAGCGGGGATTTGTCAATCAACGCCGCCTATGACGTTACGCGCATGACGCCGGAGAATCAGCGTGAAGTCGTGGAGCGTATCGAACAGGGCGAAACGCCGCGCACTGTGGTTAAAGAGATAGTGAAGCGCGAAAAAGACGCGCCGCCAAAGCCGGAGACTATACCCACGCCGGAGCCTGTAAAAGAATCTCCCGCGCATGTTGACGAACCGGAGCCTCCTTTTCCGGTATAAAAACGGGAATAAAAAGGGAGAATCACAACCGGCGGTTGTGGACAAAAAAATCCAAAACGGGTAACGAAACGCGACCCCTTAAAATAAGAAACAGTCACGGGACTTTCAGTCGGCGCGTCTGGAAGTCCCTTTATTTCACGTTAAAATGCCCCGTAAGGGTTTTAAGGATTGCGATATATAATTTTTATCAGGTTACGTTTAATCGCTCTTTCAACGCGTCCTGTAAGACGCGGGAGAGACTTAAACCGGATTCCGACACTTTATCATCCATCCATTTGGGAATGCTGACTGTACGCCGGACGGCGCGATTGTCTTTTACATCAGCGCGGATTAAATTCGCAAATTCCCCCGTTTCCGTCTCCACGTCCTGTAAACCGGACGGCGCGGGAATCGGTTCGTTTTTGTCCGTCAGGTATCCGAGCCATTGCGTCAATGCCGACTGCGCCATATACAGCGCGTTTCCCATAGACTTTCCCTCACTGATACAGCCGGGAAGATCGGGATATAAAATCGTATAAGAGCCGTCGTCATTCGGATGAAAAACAGCGGGATAAACATATTCCGTCATAATAATTTTCCTTTCTTGATTTAGGCGCGGGGCTTATTTCAGCCCCGCCGCTTTCAGAATTGATTTTGCCGTGATTTCGTTGATTTCCCTGTGTCTTGGGACTTGTAAGGAGCGGCTTCCGGGCTTTTCAAGTATGGTATGATCTCCGTCTTCCCGTTCCACATGATACCCGGCGACCTGTAATTTTTTTATTAAGTCCCTGCGTTTCAAATTATTTTCCCCCTTTCGATATTTTTATTATATTACATAATTTACGCAATGTCAAGAGATAATTACATAATTTAAATAATTTTTTTAATCCAGATAGACCGGGGGCGTAATTCTCATCTTGACGGATTTTTCTTTTGGCACGTTTTTGTCACGCCGTGAGAATCATTTTCATTCAATAACAATTTGTTGTAAAATATGGGTATAATCCGCCTTTTTAGCTTTTTTACGCCATTTTAAAGCGTAATTTTACTTATGATTCTTTTGACGGATTTTAGTTTTGGCACATTTGGCACGTTTTTTGTCACGTCACAGTGTGCCAAAACAAATAATATTATTATCATAAATAAATACTAAAAATCCGCCTGTTTTACGAATTTTCGCGTATAAAAGCGCGTAAAAAGTAACAACGTACAGCGCGTATTTTAGTTTTGGCACATTTGGCACGTTTTTGTCACGGATTATTTTTTATTTTTTTCAATCAGGCGGCGATCCTGTAAAATTTTAATATAAATAAAAAATCGGGAGAATAATTTTCTTTGACCGTCTCTTGATTGATTTTCCATTTGGCACGTTTTAAAAAAATATATAAAAAATCATTTTTAAATAAACCTATTTATTTAGTATGTTTATAGGTATATATATTTTCTTTTATTTAGAACAATCAATCAAAGGAATATACCACAGTTACGCCGAATTTTTAGCCGTCTCAATACTTTGCTCAATCCTTTTTACAGAAACCGTTACAGGGATATAAACCCAAAATTTAACAGTAGCAATAATTTTAAAATAAAAATCCCGGTTTCAATCTGTTTTTGACTGAAACCGGAACTTTTTCTTGGAGCTGCTGACCAGATTTGAACTGGTGACCTCATCCTTACCAACGGCGAAGGGAAAGCAGCTTTATATTTCAAGCCCGAATTGAAATTGTCTGTACGCTATTA
>CAJOFP010000368.1:0-840 GCA_905233795.1 uncultured Oscillibacter sp.
CAATGGCGTTCACCGGTATGCGCCTGTTTCATCATTAAAAATTATAAAAAATATTTAAAAATATAATTAAAAAATATTTAAAATATAATTAAAATATATTTTTAAATATTAAAAGATATGAAAAGCGATGAAACGTCGAAAAACGGCGTTTCATCGTTAGAAATAATATTTTATATATAATATTATATTGATTATTGCGAGAGTATCGCGGATTTTCAGGGGGTATGGCATGAAATTATTGGTAGTAGGCGGCGGAGGCCGCGAACACGCGTTGATTAAAAAATTAAAAGAAAATCCGGCTGTTGATATAATTTACGCGTTGCCGGGAAACGGCGGAATTGCTCAGGACGCGGTTTGTGTGCCGGAAATCGGCGCGAAAGATATTGATAAAATTGTCAATTTCGCTGTGTCGAACGGGATTGATTTCGCTGTAGTCGCGCCGGATGATCCGTTGGCGATGGGCTGTGTGGATAAATTGCACGAAGCCGGGATTTCTTGTTTCGGACCGGAAGCGAAAGCGGCGCAAATTGAGAGCAGTAAAGTTTTCGCCAAAAATTTAATGCGTAAATATAATATCCCCACGGCGAAATATGAGGTATTTGATAATCCAGACGCGGCGAGAGCGTATTTGAAAACGATTTCAGGCTTGTTTCCGATAGTGATTAAGGCCGACGGACTGGCGCTGGGAAAAGGCGTTGTTATCGCGCAAGATTTGGAAGAAGCGGAAAACGCGATAAAATCTATTATGGAAGAGCGTATATTTGGCGATTCCGGCGGAAAGATTGTAATAGAAGAATATCTGACCGGACCGGAAGTCAGCGTTCTGGCGTTCACGGACGG
>CAJOFP010000368.1:847-4142 GCA_905233795.1 uncultured Oscillibacter sp.
GACACGGGATTGAACACGGGCGGCATGGGAACAGTCGCGCCCAATCCGTATTATACGCCGGAGATCGCGGAAATTTGCATGGATCAAATTTTTATGCCGACTGTAAAAGCCATGAAAGCGGAAGGACGCGTATTTAAAGGCTGTTTATATTTCGGTTTAATGCTGACGGATGACGGGCCGAAAGTGATTGAATATAATTGCAGATTCGGCGATCCGGAAACGCAGGTTGTATTGCCGTTGCTGAAAACGGATTTATTGAATATTATGCGAGCCGTGGAAGATGAGAAACTGTCGGAGATGGATATAAAATGGTCGGATGAAAAGGCGGCTTGCGTGATTCTGGCGTCCGGGGGCTATCCGGGCAAGTACGAGACGGGAAAAGAGATTAAATTTCCAAAATCTTTCCCGGAAAATATAATTTGCTATCACGCGGGAGATAAAATAAATAATAGCGGAAAATTAGTCACAAGCGGCGGACGCGTATTGGGAATCACGGCGACGGCGGTTGATTTAAATAAGGCGTTGCAAGACGCTTACGCGGCGGCGGACACGGTGGAATTTGAAAATAAATATCTGCGCCGCGATATTGGCCGCCGCGCTTTAAAATATAAAAAATAATAGAACGTGTGAAGAATACAGAGAGGGGGAATATTAAAATTATGGTACGCCGGATTTATGTGGAGCGGAAACGCGGATTGCGTGAGGAAGCGGAAAATTTACGTCGGGAATTAAATGCTGTGTTGGGCGTCGCGTCGCTGGAATTTTTACGCGTGTTCAATCGCTATGACGTGGAGGGACTGGAAGAGGAAGTATTTGAAAAGGCTGTGAAAATGGTATTTTCGGAGCCGCAGACGGATGATGTTTATGATTTTAATAGCGAAGCGGATTTATTGCGCGGCGGAGATGTTGTTTTCGCTGTGGAATCCCTTCCGGGACAGTTCGATCAAAGGGCGGACTCGGCGCGGGCGTGTATCCAGCTTCTGACGCGTGGCGAACGGCCTTTAGTACGGGCGGCGAAATTATATATATTAAACGGGAAATTGTCTCAAGATGAGATTAAGAAAATAAAAGATTATTTAATCAATCCCGTGGAATCGAGAGAAGCGGATTTAAAAAAACCGGAGACGTTAAAGCAATCTATCAATCCGCCCGAAATGGTAAAGATTATTCATGGCTTTATTGAATTTGATGAAGATAAATTATCCGGGCTTTTGTCGGACATGGGTCTTGCGATGGGGCTGGATGATCTGATATTTTTGCGCGACTGGTTCCGGGATCAGGAAAAGCGCGATCCCACTGTGACGGAAATTCGCGTGGTAGATACTTACTGGTCGGATCACTGTCGGCATACGACGTTCTCAACGCGGATTGAAAATGTGGAAATCGACGGGGATATATTAAATCAGGCTTATGAGAATTATTTAAATATCAGACGGGAAGTATACGGGGAAGAGAGCGAGACGCGGCCCCGGACGCTGATGGATATAGCGACTATAGGGGCGAAAGCGTTGAAAAAACGCGGATTGTTAAAAAATCTGGACGAGAGTGAGGAAATTAACGCCTGTTCGATTCATATTCAGCCCGTGATAGATGGGGAGAAGCAAGACTGGTTATTGATGTTTAAAAACGAGACGCATAATCACCCGACGGAGATAGAGCCTTTCGGCGGCGCGGCGACTTGTATCGGCGGTTGTATCCGGGACCCGTTGTCCGGGCGGGCTTATGTCTATCAGGCGATGCGCGTCACGGGTTGCGGCGATCCGAGAGAACCGGTAGATAAAACTATTCCGGGAAAACTGCCACAGAGAAAATTAGCGCGAACCGCCGCCGCCGGTTATTCGTCATACGGAAATCAAATCGGGCTTGCGACGGGATTAGTCAGCGAAATTTATCATCCGGGATATATAGCGAAACATTTGGAATTGGGCGCGGTTGTGGGCGCGGTTCCGGCGGCGAATGTAATCCGGGAACGTCCCGCGCCGGGCGATGTAATTATTTTGCTGGGCGGTCGGACCGGACGGGACGGAATCGGCGGCGCTACAGGGTCTTCAAAAAGTCATGACCGGAAATCGCTTGTCAATAAAATCCAGAGATTGTTCAGAAATCCTGAAGTTACGCGGATAATAAAACGCTGTAATGATTTCGGCGCGGGCGGCGTCAGCGTGGCCGTGGGGGAACTGGCCCCCGGACTGGAAATTAATTTGGACGCGGTACGGAAAAAATATGAAGGTCTGGACGGTACGGAACTGGCGATCTCGGAGTCACAGGAACGGATGGCGGTCGTGATCGCGCCGGAGAACGCGGAGAAGTTTATACAGGCGGCGGAACGTGAAAATCTGGAAGCGTATGAAATAGCGAAAGTGACGGAAAAAATGCGCTTGAAGATGGACTGGCAAGGGAAAAACATTGTCAATTTATCGAGGGATTTTCTTGATTTAAACGGAGCTGTAAAGCATATTTCTTTACAGGTTGAAAAAAACGAAAACAGTCGAAAAGTTGCGGAAAACGCTGTAAAGTGTTATAACTTGCGGGATATTGCCGGAAGTTTGAAATCCGCGTCGAGACGGGGTTTGATTGAGCGTTTCGATTCGACAATCGGGGCCGGAAGCGTTTTAATGCCGTTCGGCGGGAAATATCAGCGGACGCCGGCGCAAGTCATGGCGGCTTTGATTCCGGTCTTGCCGGGACAGGAGACAAAAAGCGCTTCTGTCATGTCGTGGGGATTCCGCGTCCCGGATTTTGATAATTTAAATAATAATTTAAATAAATTTGATTTGAATCAGGATTTGAATAATAATTTAAATAATTTAAATCAGGAGAGCGGAGAGGAGATATATTTTCGGGCGCGGGACAGCGTGATTTTATCGCTTGCGAAATTGGTCGCGGCGGGCGCGGACTGTCGGGACGCGTATTTGAGTTTTCAGGAATATTTTGAAAAGCTGGGACAGGATGCGCGGCGATGGGGGAAACCGTTCGCGGCGTTGCTGGGGCGGTAAAGATTCCATGTCGGGATCGTTTTTAAATTTAGACGTGCCGCCGACGCTGATTTCGTTTGCAATCGCGCCGATTGACGCGCCGCGTGTGTTATCACCGGAATTGAAAGCGCCGGGAAATTATATTTACGCGTTTTGCGCGGGAGATAATCGTAAAAATATAAATTATAATAATATGAAAGAAATGTGGAGCGATTTTCACGCGCTTTGCGAACAGGGGATTATAAAATCCGCGTGGGCGGTGGAAAATAATGTCGCGGAAGCGGTTATCAATATGTCATTCGGAAATCGGATAGGATTTC
>CAJOFP010000369.1 GCA_905233795.1 uncultured Oscillibacter sp.
GGGCGACGGTGCCGCTGACGGCCTCAAGCTGACCCATATCGACAACGCGGGTCTCGGTGTCGTCATTGATATGATCGCCGCAATAGGTATACCAGACAATATCATCACGGCGGAAGTTATTCGTTACGATTTGCGTAATGCTGCTGCCGGTTACGTTGAACGGCTTGGAGCGGGCGACCGTGGAGAGTTCCAGATCGACGGAACGGTCTTTGCTGGAAGTCGCGGAACGGACGTTGTTGACGCGGCCCGCGTAGTAAACAATCACGCTGATAATGACGTTATTATCCTCATCGTCATAATAGACGTTCATGACGCTGCCTTCGCCGATCTGATCTTTCAGAATCGCGGAAGCGGCGTTGCCGTTAATCGGGGCGTTGGTGAGACGATCCGTCAGATCGTCCGTATTGGCGCGGCTCATAGTCTTGTCCGTCAAGTCGGCGAGCTGGCCGTTGATGGCGACCATGAATCTGTTCGTGTCGCCGTTCTCGATGGCGATGGGAGCGCCGGCGCCGTTGACTTTGAGCTGTAAAGCGGTGTTGGCGTTAATATCCCGGTAAATATCGCTGAGTTTCTTGTTGCCGAAATAAGTCCGGTCAGCGCGGATGTCGTAAGTGCCGACATCCTCATTGCGCCAGCGCCATGTACGGGCGGGGCGATAGAAATCGTCCTGATGATCGGCGTCGGTCACGCCGTCGCCTTGGAGTTCCAGACGCTGGAAATAAATTTCGGCGAACTGCAGTTTTTGTCTGCCGTTGTCGTCTCTGTCGCTGTTGATATGGGTGGAGTTGGAGCCGGTCCCGGTGCGGGCGACGGCTTTGTTATTGGTCAGATTTACCGTGATGTTATCGACGGAAACATAGCCGTTGTTGGTATATTCCACCGCGTCGGCTTTGAGCGTGTTCAAAATCAGCTGGGTGGCGACGCCGCGGGTCATGCCGGAAGAGCTGATTTGATCCTCGATGCCGTCAAGCAGTTCGGCGTCGGCGGCGACTTTGGCGACGTTGACGGTCCAAGAGCCGCTTCCGAAGCCTTCTACATCACTGCGATAGCCCAGAGCGCCGAGCAGCATTTTTAAAAACGCGTATCCGCTCAGACGGGCGCGGGGCTGGAACGTGCCGTCCGCGTAGCCGCCGACGATACCCTGATCGCGGACGTAAGTCACATAGCCGGCGAACTCGTCATTGGCGGGCACGTCCGGGAACGGGCTGTTGGTGCGGGGCAGGGTTTCGGCTGTGGTCGGGGTAAGCTGCAGGCCGGCGATGATTTTGGCGGCGGCGCCGCGGCTCAGATACTCATTGGGGCCAAACGTGCCGTTGCCGTAGCCGCCCATAATGCCAATCGCCGTAATCACGTCGACGGCTTCTTTGTACTGGCTGTCGCTGGCAACGTCCGTGAAGTCCGTCGCGGACGCGCTGCCCGCGGCGAAGGTAAACATCGTGAAAACCATCGCCAAAGTCAGCGCCATGGAAAGGAACTTCTTCATGGATGAATCCTCCTTGATTTTGATTTACCGCCGCGTTCAGGAGGCCTGTCCGGCTTCCGGGGCGCGTTTCGCGCTTTCACCCGTCCGACCCGCTGTCCGTTTTGGCATTTTAAAAAAAACAGAAGTTCTGTAAACACGCAGGGACTCCCGCTTCCGTCCCCTTGCGGCGCAAGGTCTTTACGACCCCCCGCACGGTCAGGAGTTTCCATTCCCGCGTCCTACTGTGGGCATGATAACAAATTCCCCGCGCCTTTGCAAGTGGTTTTCTTTCGATGTAATAGAACTGTAACATTGCGTTGAAAACAATAAAATTCCCGCAAAATACAGGCTTTTATATATAAAATATTCACAAATCCGTCAAAATCGTCGAAACAAGCCTGTAATAAAACATTGAAATTTTCTGTAAAAATTTTCCGGGAATTTTTATTATTTTTCATATTATTTTTTTATTTTCCCCCTCACCCCCTGTCCCCATCCCTTTTTATTTTTTTATTCTGAACCTCTCCCCTGTCCCCATCCCTTTTTATTTTTTATTCTGAACCTCTCCCCTGTCCCCATCCCTTTTTATTTTTTATTCTGAACCTATTCTGAACCTCTCCCCTGTCCCCTCTCCTAAATAGGAGAGGGGAACGTAAAGGGGAAAATGCCACAAATTGCGTTCCCCCTCTCCTTATAAGGAGAGGGGGACAGGGGGTGAGGTTCAATATTATATAAATTTTATTTTTCCAACGCTTTCGCCGATTCTTTCAGACGCTTAATTAAATCCCGATATTTCGCGGCTTTTTCGCGTTCGATTTGAATCACGTTTTCCGGCGCTTTGGATATAAATTTCTGATTTGATAATTTATTCTCCGTCATACGCAGTCCGTTTTCGGCGCGCTGTAATTCTTTCATGATTCTTGCGCGTTCGGCGTCAAAATCGACTAATTCTCTCAACGGGATATACGCCGCCGCCCCGCGTGTAATTACAGAAACCAGCCCCGACGCGTCCTCCGGCGCGGCGT
>CAJOFP010000370.1 GCA_905233795.1 uncultured Oscillibacter sp.
GTCGTCCACATATTTCTTGGTCGCGGCTTCGGCGTTTAAAACAGGGTCTCGGTACAGAAACAGCGGTCCCCGCATAGTTCCGCCTATCAGTTGCAAAAACCCAAGCAAGCCGGTATCGTCGCTTCCTTCCCACGTTCCGCCGCCGCTTTCGCCGCCGTCCGTTTTGATAATTCCCGCGTTAATTAATTTTGACAGGATATAAGATATAAGGCTGTCCAATTTTATCATATTGGAATCCGCCGATCCCGCCATTCGATTTCGCCAATCTAAAAATCTCGCGCTGTCATCGTCGCAGATATAAAGATTCTGATTCGGCGTCGTCTGAAACTCCGACATATTTTATTTATCACCCCGCGTTCTTAAATATTTGATATATTTTAATCAATAAATACATAATCCAGATCGCCAAGCGTCAATCCATCTATGGAAGCGATTGCTTTATTATCCAGTTCGCGCAATAATCTGTATCTGCCTCTCACAATATCCGCCTCAGCGGATAAATTAACGCGAATCTCCGGCATTTCGCCAATGTCCATATAATTACGCCGCGTTCGCGTTCCCAGAATGATCTTTCCGACAGGCGGTCTCTTGACTATTAAACCAATCTCCTCACTTCGCGGAATAATAACGCTCAAAATCTTATCTCTTCGCATGAATATATTTCGGGAATCCGGAGATAATTTCCAGATCGCCGTTAATATAATATTATCCACAACGGGCTGATTAAAATCATACGCCCCGCCGTTTAACGCCCAGTGAGAAAAATCATATCTATTTTTTACCGGATTTTCCGGTCTTGTCGCCGTCGCGCCGCGTTCTATTCTTTGCGTCCCGATAATCGCGCCATCATTCAGAGTAAATATAACAGTATAAGTCGGGATTCCATAATCAATCGTCGCGTTGACAAGCGGATTATTAAATTCATCTATAAAGATTTTTTTCCACTGTATTTCGCTTTTAGAATAATACACGTCGGTTAAATTGCCACACCCGTAAAAAGCGGCGTATCCTACACTCGTAATATCGCCGTTAATCGCAACGCCGGTTAAACCGGAACATCTATAAAAAGCGTAATTGGGTATGCTCGTAACGCCGCTGGGGATGTTTATACTTACCAAGTTGGGACAGTCTCTAAAAGCCGAACTTTCAATATTCATAACGCTGTCGGGGAGAGTTACGCTTGTTAAATCAGAACATTCTGCGAAAGCGCCGGAGGCGATTTTAGCGACGCCGTCAGGAATGACAATATTTGTTAAACCGCCACATCTATAAAAAGCGTAAATCCCAATACTGGCAACGCCGCTTGACATTATAACGCTCTTTAAGCCGCTACACCGATTGAAAGCGTAATCCCCAATACCGGTAACGCCGTCAGGAATGATAATATCAGTTAAACCGGAACATCCATAAAAAACGGCGTATCCAATATTTGTAACGCCTTTGGGGATTACAATGCCGGTTATGCTTGAACATCCATAAAAAGCGCGTCCGCCAATACTCACAACGCTGCCGGGAATATTTATACCGGTTAAATTAGAACAGTTATAAAAAGCGCGTCCGCCAATACTCACAACGCTGCCGGGAATTGTAACGCCGGTCAAATTGGCATACTCTCTAAAAACAGAGTCTCTAATATTTGTAACGCCGTCTGAGATAATAACCGTCCTGACCTCATCTTTATAGGCTGTCCATTCCGCTTCCGGCATATCCCCGTCACAGAAAATACGCAGAGTCCCGTCATCGTCCAAACGCCACCAGTCGCCGCTTGCGATAGCCATCGCCTCACCCCCTCGCTAAACGGCGATTTTTATCGTTATAATCAATCATAGCTTTCAAAAATTCCGCGTCATACGCTTCCGCTATCGCGTAAACGTCATTCTCCCAGCAAACCGATTCCCAATACGGCTGATCGTCAAAAACAAACGTGTGAGACGGATTCACACGCGGGTCAAGTATGAACAGTTCTCGCAGTTCGGCATAATCCACGCCGATTTGACGCGCAATCTCCCAGAATTGACAACAGAAAGAAACTTTCATAGCGAGAAACGCGTTTTCCATGTGTTTC
>CAJOFP010000371.1 GCA_905233795.1 uncultured Oscillibacter sp.
TTCACGCCTGTTCCGAGGACGACGGTTTTCAAATCGGCGAGAGTGAAAGCGAATTCGCCGATCTCCGTCACCGTATCCGGTACGAATAATTCTTCCAAACCGCTATGATGAAACGCGTCTCCCCCGATTTTTTTCAGCCCCTCCGGGAGTACACATCTCTTTAAAGCGTAACTGTCGCCAAACGCCCAATCTTCGATGATTTCTAAACTACTCGGCAGATTAAGCGTCTCCATCTTGCTACAGGCGTAGAACGCGCCCTCTTGAATCTTCTTGACGCCCTCTTCAAACGTCACGGAAACCAACTGATGAGCGTTATAAAAAACAGTCATCGTCTCATTTTCCCATTCGGGCGTATCGCCGGGAATTACCACGCTTTTGATGGAACCGCAGCCGTAAAAAACGCCCGATCCCAAACGCGTCATATGATGGGGCAGAACAATATCGACGCCCTCTTTCCCTGTCGCATTGCACCTTGAGAAGGCGTATTCGCCGATGGATTTTACGTTCTCCGAAATTTGCGGGATAGTAAGTTTATAACAGGCGTCAAAAGCCTTGTCCCCGATTTCCGTTACGCCGTCCGGGATGACGACTTCTTCCAGATCACTACACCCGGAGCACAGTTCTTTTTCAATTTTCGTCAGTCCGACGGGCAGTTTGAGCGATTTCAAGTGACTGCCCTTGAAAACGCCTTTCCCGATTGTCACCACTGTGTCCGGAATTGTAATATCAGTGGGAGTTACATTACCGTGCCAAACCATTTCGTCGGCGATATGCCGAACCGTTACGCCGTCGATTTGTTCGGGAATATTAAGCGTTGTGTCCTTGTATCCCGCCTGATGCCAGCGCGCCTTATCCGCTTTCATCAGCGTCCCGGACGATTTGTCAAACGTCAAATCCCAGCCGTTCCCGGCGTCGAATATCACAATATCTTCCGCACGCGCCGGGGTCGAAAAACATATCATCATCAGCGCGAACGCGAACAACGCGCACACGCCGCCCCATAAATATTTACGTCCTCTTTTGTCCATTTTCTACATCTCCTGTGTAATCAAAATTTATATAAAAACCCTCGCGGGGATTTTATATTTTTTATATTTTTATATATTTAATCTTGCCCGGAAATTAATTTTAATTTTTTTAACATCGGCGAAAGCGCTTTGATTAACGCGTAAAGCAAAACGGCTTGTACAGGCAATAAAATTAAATTCTTAATCGCCGACGCCGACGCCGTCGCCATCCACGCTTTGCCGCTTAATATCGACATCCAGAGCGCGCCAAGCGTAATATTTTCTATATTCGTCAACAATTTCGCCAGAAATACGCGTAACGGCGTGACTTTGGCGCGATAGAAAAACAGCGCGTAGATAAACACGCCCAGCATGGTTGTCAGCGTATAGCCGGGAAAAAACGGATAACCGCCGCCGCCCGTGAGAAAAAAGCTCAATATATCTTCCGCGAATCCGAACGCCATACCCAGTAACGGCCCGCACACGAACGCGCACAAGGCCCGCGCCAAAAATCCCCATGTCACTTTCGCCCCGAAAAACGGCATGGACGGAATATAGCCGAGTATAATACATAACGCGATCATCAGCGCGGCGAATGTGATTTTGCGATAATCCCGGAACTCATTCGCGGCGGCTTTCCAGTACGCGGAATCCAGTCTCATACAATCACCCTTAATTTATATTTTATTTTATTATTTTATTTTATTATTATGCGAATCAAGAGTTAAAATCATTTGAATTATTAAAAAAATGAACCTCACCCCCTGTCCCCCTCTCCTTATAAGGAGAGGGGGAACTAAATTTTTAGATTTCCGGCGTAAAATATGGATAAAATATGATATTTATTATATTTTAAACGGAATTTTTATTATTTCGTCCCCCCTCTCCTACTTAGGAGAGGGGGACAGGGGGTGAGGTTCACTTTCAACCCTTGATTGGCATATTATTATTTAAAAATATTATTTAAAATTTTATTGAAAGATTTCTTCCAGTAACGGCATATATAATTTTAAATCTTCCGGGTTCAGACCGGCGCAGTT
>CAJOFP010000372.1 GCA_905233795.1 uncultured Oscillibacter sp.
CATTTGCGATTAAATTCATAACGTCTTGGGGCGCGGGTACGGTTTCCGCCTCCGGCGGGACTAAATCGCGGTTTCGGGTAATCACAATATTTCTGCGTCCCGGCAGGAAGTGACCCTCCGGGAAAGAGTTCATCGTTCTGCGTCCCATGATTAAGACGCCGCCGAGAGTTAATTCTTTAAAACGCCGCATATCGGCGGGGAGATTGAAGAGCAACGCTCCGTCACGGCCCAAGGCCCAGTTGCGGTCTACCACAGCAATGGCGTTCATAGATTACGCTCCTTAATGGATAATATATGATATATATGGATAAAAACAGACAGATAAAATAATAATAATATTTAATATTTTTATTTTTTAATTTTTTTAATTATGCGTTTTGGAACGCGTTTTTCAATATGGGGGACTGATATTTGATTTGAAAAATAACTTGACTGTCGAATTTGGGAATATTCTATCAACGAGGCTGTCAGTATTATAACAGACCGGAAAGGGAAAGTATAGCGGAAACTTACAGTCCTTTTGCCGAAAGAAAGACGGATTTGGCGTCGATTTTTGTAAAAAAAGTCCGGTGGGGAAGTCTGTAAGAAATCCGGCGGGGGATTTTGCGAAAAAAAGTCCGGCAAAGATTGGATTTTCTTTGCCGGACTTCTGGCGCAGCGGGTGGGATTCGAACCCACGGAGGATTGCTCCTCACCTGATTTCGAGTCAGGCCCGTTATGACCGCTTCGATACCGCTGCATGAATTAAATATATTATAGCGTGAAAATAATGAAAAATCAAGAGGGAATTTCAAATCGGCGAAAAATTTTTTATAATGATAAATAATAATTAATAATATAAATAATATAAATAATATAGACGGGAAAGAGAGTTTTATGGAAATAAGACTGGATTTGCATATTCATTCGGAATATTCGCCGGACGGAAGAATGAGCATAGAAGAAATTGTAGAACAGGCGAAAAAAGCGGGATTAAACGGCGTCGCGGTCTGCGATCATGATCGTGTATGGACGGGCGGCGGGATTTATAATAATAATAATAATAATAATAATAACGGGATAGAGGGCGAATTATCAGATTTTTATATTATATCGGGCGTGGAGATTTCCACGGAATACGGGCATTTATTGGGCTGGTTTGTAGATAAGCCGATAGAAACCCGGAATTTCATGGAAAATAAAAAATATAGCGCGTTTTCTGGACGGCGTGGAAGTCTGGAACGGACGCGCCGAGAGAAAGAATTTAAAAGCGAACGCGATGGCGGAAATATTCGCTAAAAAATATAATTTAAATCGCTATGCGGGGAGTGACGCCCATGTTCCGCGTGAAATCGGAAACGGCGTCACGACGATTGAAATTAATAAAAATAATAATATAAATAATATAAATAGAAATAACGCGCCGGAGATGTTAAACGCGATTTATACGGAATTGTTATCGGGCCGGACGCGTATTGACGGGAAACGCGGTCGCGCCGCGGATGTCGCCGCGAGTCAGTTTACGAAGCTGAAAAAATCAAAAAAATCTCAAAAATTATATGCCTATTGGATTTCCTGTTGCAAATGGGCGGCTTTTGCCGTAAAATGCTTTTTACATGATATTTTTGTAAAATAATTAAAAATCGCGCTTGAAATTATATTTTGCAAGATAATTAAAAACGACGTTGAGATTTGAATTATATTTTTTATATTTTATATATTTTTATAGAATAATTAAAAATAATAAAAACGGCGTTGAGATTATATTTTTTTATATTTTACGGGAGAGTGTAAAAATTATGTCTTTTGTAGTCAGAGCCGGAAAAGCCGCGAAAAAATTTCTGAAAAATTATATTTTAATCTCACCGCCGCCGAAAATTCGATATACAAGACGGATTGAACGGATTAAAACGGCGCGGCGTATCTGCGCGATGACGTTTGACGACGGGCCTATGGATCTGCCCGCCGCGCCGGATCGGTTCGCGGGCAGATCGCTTACGGATGTAATTTTGGACACGCTGGCCGATTTCGGCGCGCATGGGACGTTTGATATTATCGGCGATACAAGCGACAATTACCCGGACGAAGCCGGGAAAATCGGCGGGCCCGCGTGGGGCGGCGTACATTTTGATCATTACCCGGATTTTAAACGCGATTCACGCGGCGGCGCCGCCCATAATGACAGATTAATCAAGAGAATCCTGCAAGAGGGACATCAAATCACAAATCACGGTTACCGGCATATTTTATTCGGCAAAAAGTCAGTGATTTACGGGAAACGCGTGCATTACGGCATGGTCAGCCGCGTAGAGGCGGATTTGAAACGTCTGGATGATTATATCAAAAATCGCTATGATTATCAAATCACGATGGGACGCCCGCCGCATTATGTGGACAAAATCCGCCGGGGCTTTACCAGTTATGACGTGTACGAGAGATTTCACTATCAATATTTGGCGGCGTCGTTCGACGGCGCGGGATGGCTGCCGTCCAATCTGGACGGCGACGCGGCGATTGAAGCCGAAGTCAACGCTATGACGGAACCTATGCGACGCGCTCTTGAAAAAGACCCGGATTTCTTCTGTGGACAGATTATTTTCCAGAAAGACGGCTATAATATGGCGAAACGGACGCCCGTGGCAATCGGACTGCCGATTCAGCTTGAAATTTTGCAGCAATACGGCTATCAGGTCGTGACGGTGGAAGAATTAATGGAAGAAAGTCCGTTCGCCGATTTGGGACGGGAAGACCCGTTATTTGACAAATTGGCTATGTTATCGCAAAATCGGGCGGTTGTTTTCTCGGACAATCGCGTAAGACTGGAACAAAAAATGACGATGGGCGAATTGGCGATGTTAATCGCGCCGCGTGACGAGGCGATCAGCCGTCGTTGGATTCGTATGCGCAGAACCGGAAAATATGAGGATTTGTATCACGGCGCGATGGATTGGTGTATAGTAAATCATTTATTT
>CAJOFP010000373.1 GCA_905233795.1 uncultured Oscillibacter sp.
CCCCGCCGCGTAAAATCCGTGACGGGGGATTTGTTATTTGATTTTATTTAATTTAATTTATTATAATCGCCAATCGGATAAAAATCAAGCGAAGCGCGGGAAAAACGAATCAGGCGTCCCCCTTCTTCGTCATAGAAATCGTGATTGTATAAATCCTCGCTTTGATAGCCGAACGCGTAAAACGCGTTGCTCAAAGCGTCCACATCATCGGCGGCGCGGTGGGCGATAATAAAATAAATTTCGTCGGGGAAAGCGTCGGGATTTTCGCCGTAAAGATCGCGCAAATAATCTTGATAATCTCGCGTATCCATACCGCTGTCGCCCCAGTTCATGTAAATTATACGCGCTTCCGGGTTATAACGGGCGTCCATACGGGCGTAATAGGCGAAACCCGACGCGGCGGCATAGTAAATCAGCGTGTTTTTATCCTGTTCGTAACCGTTGTGGTCATACCAAGCGGCGACGGCTCCGCGTAAATCGCCTTTGTTCCAGTTGGGCTGGATATGCGCGGTCCACTCGGAAACGCAAAAGCAAAATAGAAAACAAATCGCGGCGCCGGTATATAACGCGGGGAGATAATCATGAATTTTTAAATTTTTTAATATTTTAAATTTTTTAATATTTTCGGGAACGCGGATAGTTTGTAAAATATTATAAAATTCGTGTCCGGCGATAAAGAGATAAATGATCCAAAGGGGAATAAAAAATAAATTATAACGATTGCCGAAGCCGCCGTATGACATATTCGCGTATACGCCGGATTTCACGGCGAAATAATAGCAGAACCAAGTGAAAATATTGACGATTGAAAATATTTTTATAAATTTATCGCCTTTGAAAATTACAGTGACAGTCAGAATCAGGAAGAGTAATAAAAGAATCGCGGAGGACGCCCAGCCGTAATGGGGGAACAAATTCCAGTGAAAGACGCGATAAAAATTGACGGCGCAGTCACGGACAATTCCGCCGTCGAATGTGATATTTGTGAGATTTGCGAGACTGGAAAACGCGTGGGATTGGGAAACGCCGTGCTGGAGAGAAAGCTGTTTGCGGATAAATAAAATATACAACGGCAAAGCGGCGCAAAACAGGGCGATCAAATACGCGATATGAATATATAAAATCGCTTTTTTATTTTTAGATAATAAAATCATAATATACGCCGAAAGCCCCAGCGCGAATACGGGGAACGCCGCGCCATATTGACTGTATACGGGGAGAACGGCGAAAAGCGTAAATAAAACAATATTTTTCAAATCCGGCGATTGGATTAAATTACTCCAGAGATAGACTGTCCAGAATAACAAGCCGAGCATGAGGGAATATTCCGCCGCCTCTTGCCAGTAGTACGCGAGACGATACAGACACGCGGCGAAAACGATGGCCAGACAGGCGGATAAAACGCCGGCGTATTTCTTCACGATTTTATATAATCCGATCATGCCGCAGAATCCCGACAGGACGCCGAAAAATCGAAACCACCATTGCGTATCGCTGATTTTTAACCAGAAATATAACAGAAAATTATACAACGGCGGCTGCAGCGTACTGATTACGCGCTGATACATATTACCGCTGTCATCGGGAAAAGGCAGTCCGCCGAACATAATTTTTGAGTACCAATATTCAATGCTTTCATCGAACCACAGCGACGCGTGATCCAATTTGTGACAGGCGATTAAGAAAAACAATATCAACGCCGCGCCGGTCGCCGCGTATTCATTTTGCTTCTTCCGATTCACAATTCTATACCTCCGGTTTCCGTCAAAATATTCACAGCCTGCATGATACCACACCAATCAAGATTTGAAAATCCCCCGCCGCGTAAAATCCGTGACGGGGGATTTGTCCTTTTTTACTTCATTCGCGGCGGCGTTACAGTTGCCCCAACAGTTCAAGTATTTCGCGGCAGTCTTGTGCGTTCTTAGAACGATGAGGGAATTTTTCATTTAAAGTTAATGCTTCCTCGAAATATGACTTTGCGGCGTCGATATTGCCGCGCTGAATCTCAAACAGACCGAAATT
>CAJOFP010000374.1:0-3071 GCA_905233795.1 uncultured Oscillibacter sp.
CCTCTGACGGTATATATGACGCTGTATGTAAGCAATACGCCGGTTACATGGCTTTATCGGCACGGGAACTCCAATAACAGGGTTTTGGAAATCTGTAATCAAATCGAAAGCCTTTGGATGGACAAAACGCCTGTGAAAATCGTCACGACGGACGCTATATATACGGATATGGCGATCACAAATATTTCCATCAAGAAATCAAGAGACATCGGTTACGCCCGCGAAATCAGTCTGACCGCGCAAAAAATCCGAATCACGTCCCGACAGACAGTCGATATTCCGTCTTATATTTTGAAATCCGGCGCGACGGAAGCGAGCGCGGGAACGGCGTCCACGTCGAAAACCAGTAATAAAATCGACAGTCGCACGACCGGAAGCGTCGGTTCGAGTAAATCCGGCTCTTCCAGTAAATCCGCAAGTGATTCCGGAAGTTCTGGGGGAAGTCCCGGCGGAAGCTCAGGCGGAAGTTCCGGGGGAAGCTCAAAAAGTTCCGGCGGTTCGTCATCCAAGAAAACGAATAACTCTCCCGCTAAGAAAAGCGCGTCTATTTTATACGGAGTCGCCAGCGGACTTGGCTTTATTTAGGGGGCGGGAAACAAATGCTGTTTATAAAAGTCCCGGATATGAATGACAGCGTTTCGGATTTGTCGATTGACGGAAAGTTATACGGTCTGAGATTTGTTTATAACGAGAAATATGACTATTGGAGTTTCGGTCTGTATGACGAGAACAGACAGCCCATTATCGCCATGACGCGATTGGTTCCGAACTTTCCGATTTTCCATTCCTACCGTTACGCGTCCATGCCGGACGGGATTTTCGGTTGCCTGTCGCAATCGGATCATGTGGGGCGACAGGCGTTTAATAACGGGAAAGCGGAATTTGTCTATATTCCGAATGTGGAGCTGGAGGACGAATAGCATGACCGACACGAATTTTGACAGACGCTATATTCTCAGCGTCGGAAAAAACGGCGAATCCGGCTTTCAGATCGGCAATATCAACGGCGCCAAAGAAGACGCTTTGCATATCTCGTTTTCGGTTGAGAAATCGGACGCTGAATCTCTCAATACCGCGAAAATTCAAGTCTGGAATTTATCGGACAAAAATTTGAAAATACTGGACGCGAAAGATGTTATCGTTGAGTTAAAAGCCGGATACGGGGATCAAATGGCTTTGATTCTGGTGGGGAACGTGACTTATGTCACCACCACCCCGGACGGCGCGGATCGTATGACGGAAATGGAAGTCGCGGACGGTCGCGTCGAAATCCGAGACGCCAATATATCCGTTTCCAAAAATGAAAAAGTTGACGCCAAAGATATTTATAATTATATCGCGGGTCAGATGGGGCTTTCGATTGTTTTCGCAAGCGATTTGTCGTTCGTGAAATTCCCGAATGGCTTTTCATTTGTCGGAAAAGGGAAGAACGCCCTCCAACGGATCGCCAAAGCGAACGGTCATAATTGGACGGTTCAGAACGGCGTGATTCAGATTACGCTTCCCGGAAGACCATTCAATACGCGGGGATATATTTTAAACGGCGATACCGGGTTAATCAGCGTACCGAAACGCGTTACGATCAGTCAGAGCGCGGACAACGGCGATTCGCTGACGGGATGGGAAATCGAGTATTTTTTAAACGGCGCGATTGGAATCAATGATGTCGTGCAAATTCAAAGCGGCGCGGCGAACGGCTATTACCGGGTTCATAAAATCACGTTTGACGGCGACAACATGGAGGGAGACTGGGTATGCAACGCTCAGGTCTTGGAAATCAAGACGCTGCCGAAACTGGATGTCAAAGCCGGGAGCGCGTAAGGAGGCGATTAAAATTTATCAGGATTTCGCTCAGGAAGTGGAAAACGCCGCCAAAGCGGTTATGAATGATATTCATACGGCTTTGCCCGGAAAAATCGTGTCGTTTGATCCGGCGAAAGGCGTCGCAAGCGTACAGCCGAAAGGAAGATATATAACCGTAGACGGGGCGTCGCTGGAATATCCTGTGATTTCAGATAATATGGGGATGGCGTTTCCGGTCAGACCGAATGACAACTGTCTGATTATTATATCCGAAGTCGAACTGGACGAGTGGCGGAGCGGGGCGAAATCCGAGGCGCCGCTTCGTTATGATCTGACAAGCGCGATAGCGATTCCGGGTATTGTATTGGGCGGGGCGTCCGCCGTCCAAGAGGCCGTCGAAAAAGAAGCCGTGATAATTATCTCAGGGAAATCTAAAATCGTCGTTGCGAACGGAAAGATTGATATTACCGGCGAAATTAATTTTCACGGGGATATTTTTATAGACGGGATGTTGAATATCGGCGGAATTAATTTAAATCATCACAAGCATACGTCCGCTCTGCCGGGTCAGAAAACCGGCGGACCTGAAAATGGCTGAGGCGTCCGATGGATATTTTACTTGACAGAGACGGGGATATTTATATTTCGCCCGGAGGAGATATTGTTCTGGGGGATTCAGTCGCGCAGAAAATCCGAATTAAATTACGGATGTTTGAAAACGAGTGGCGGTGGAATCGTAGCGAGGGATTGCCGTATTTTGATTATTTATTTCCAAAAAATCCGGATACGGATTTTTTGGAGGCGGCGGTTCGGTCAAAAATTTTTGAGATTCCGGAGATTACAAACGTCCGAGATGTCCGTATTATATTGGACAGGAAAAACAGATCCGGGAAGATAGAATTTACGGCTCTCACGGATCAGGAAACGATCAAAGAGGAGGTGAATATTTATGGCGGAATACGGGGTGACTGACCAAGGATTTGTCTTGAAACGTCTGGACGTTATTATGGATGAGATTCATTCCGATTTGAGCCGATCTATTGAAGACGGCGGATTCGGCGTCGATACCCGTCTGATTGGAACCTCGTTTTTGAATACGCTGATTACGACTTTCGCCGGTCAGATCGCTGATTTATGGGAGACGGCGCAGGATAGTTACTACGCGAAATATCCGGCGACGGCGACGGGCGTAAATCTGGATAACGCCGTGCAGTATGGCGGCATCCGGAGGTCGCCGGACAGAAAGACCGTCTATCCCTTGCATTGTA
>CAJOFP010000374.1:3081-5024 GCA_905233795.1 uncultured Oscillibacter sp.
AGGGCGCCCAAGTCGCCACGAATACTTTACCGGAAATCCGATTGAGCGCCACGGACGAATTTCAGATTACAAGATCAAATTTCAATGAAGTCACGGTCATTGTAGCCGCGATACAGCAAAACGCCGTATACTCCGTGACAATCAACGGGGAACGGTATAGCTATCAAAATACGGACGGCGACGGCGCCGCCATTATCGCGGGCTTGAAGTCGGCGATTCACAACGCCGATTACGATGTCACGATAGAAAATGACGAATTTCTGATGATTAAAGATAATACGAAAACCCGAAGCAACGCTCTTATATTAACGGAAAATCTGACTGTCAGCCAAGTGACCGTGATTGCGAATTTCAGTACGGAGGAATATGGTCGGATCGTTCTTCCTCATGGAATTGTGAACAAAATGGTAAATAATATCACCGGATTCACATCCGTTACAAATCTTCTTGATCCCGTGTACGGCAAAAAACAAGAGACGGATATTGAACTTCGGCAGTCCTATCTGGCGAAATCCGCCTTGCGGTCTAATACGATGCTTGAGAGCATCACGGCTGAATTGTTAAATAACGTGTCGAACGTCGAATCGGCTTCCGGCTATGAAAACGACACGGATTATACAGACGCGAGAGGATTGCCGCCGCACAGCATTGAAATTATCGTGGACGGCGGTTCGGAATATGACATCGCTCAGGCCATTTTGAGAAGAAAAGCCGGGGGCATTCAAACTTATGGGAGCGTATCCGTCGATGTCCCCGGCGTTTACGGAGGTTCCGTGCCGGTTCATTTCAATAGACCGGAATATCTCTACGCTTGGCTGAAAGTGACGCTGCATGGAGACGCTTCAAGAATGCCCGTGAATTATTCGGCGCTTACCATCCAATCGCTGTCGGAAGACGGCGCCAAGTTTGTGGCAGGGACCGATATGCTGATACAGCTTTTGAACGAGGGCATTTACAACGCGGTGGCCGGACTGACTTTCGTCGAGATTCTGTCGGCTTATTCCTCATCCAAATCGTATGTGCCGTCCGCGGAAGATTACCGGCAACAGAATATCATGGTCACGACCCGGCAGAAAATTCTCCTGAGCGACACAAGGATTGAGGTGAGCTTCGTTGCCGATCCTTGATTCTTGGTTTCGTGATATGCCCCAGCAGTTTTTGGGACTTCCAAAGATTGAGGCTTTGATTTCCGCTTTCGCAAGACAGCTTCAAGAAATCGAGCGGGTTTTCTTGGATTTGAACGAGAAAACGGATTTGGAAACGGCCACAGGTCAGAATCTGGATTATATCGGCGCGATTATCCCGCTTTCCCGTAAGGAAGCGGGCGTTCTCGCTGGCGCGGATAATCCGGAATATGTGATGTCCGATGACAGATACCGCCTATTCCTGAAATACAAGCGGCTTGTGAACACGAACGAATGCACCTATTACGACATCATGGAAGGTCTGCGGTTGCTTTGGAACGTCTTTCCGGTCTATTACGCGGAAGACCCGGAACATCCCGCGACCATCATCCTGACGCTCCCGCTGAATGAGATTAGCGGAACTCCGATTGCGGTTGGCGAAGTTCCGATGGTCAAGCCCGCTGGCGTCGGGCTACGTTTCCGCTACCTCACCAAAGTTTCGATAGCGGTGAAAGCGGGGCGCACCGCGTGGGCGTTTGATTATGAGTTCGCCGGGACAAAACCGGAAATCGCTTTAATCGGAGATTATCCCGAAAACGGCGGCATATCCGCCGTGATCAAACTGATAGGGCTGGCCGTGACAAGAGATTTCTCCCCATCATCGGAAACGGACGGGACAAAAAGCGGACAAGGTCCCTATGAGATCGCTCTTGTCAGCTGAGCCGTCACTCGCGTCAGCGCCGTTGAGCTTTCGCGGATAAGCGCGGATACGGATTTTGTCATGCCTGAGACGAGCGGCTCCCGCGCAGGACTTTCACC
>CAJOFP010000375.1 GCA_905233795.1 uncultured Oscillibacter sp.
CTCCCTCTGGAGATACCGTCGAAGCGCTTCCATTACCGGAGTTTGAATTACCCGAACTATTAGAATTTCCGTTCGGAGCCGATCCGCCGCGTTGTCCTTTTACGCCTTTGTGACCGTGATTGCCGCTTCCGGAGTTCCGGTAAATCGGTCGGCGAAATACAGCATGGTATTGAGATACTTGCCTTGTGAGGCCGGGAGTACGCCAACGGGTATGAGATTTAGAGGGACAATATTAAATTCTTCCATAGTCTCCCTGAGAGCCGTATCTGACGGCGTTTCTCCGGGTTTTCTATGTCCGCCCGGACCGCAGACGCCTTGCCGGTCCGTTCGGGACGCGCACAGGATTTTACCGTCTCGAAAAATAATAACAGCCGCCGCCTGACAGTCAGGAGCGACGGCTTCATTTTCATTTTCGGACGAATCTTTTTGAGTAATACCGGTCTGTTTGACCGGGTCGGACTGTTGATTTAAATTCAACGCGTCGTCCGGAAGATTTAAACCGCCGGTTGATTCGTTAGATTCATTCAAATCTTTTTCGGATATAATATCCTGAATCTCTATCGCGCCGTTCTTGGCGAGACCACGCCGGACTTCCGACGGATCAATTACCCCGGCGTCGATATAGGCCGATAAAGTCTGGGCTTTGACCTGATCCGTCTGCGCCCGTTTCTGCGCCACTTCCGCCTGTTCCGTGTCGGATGTGGACCAGAGCGCGGCGAACTTGACTTTATATTTCGGGATTTCCGAAATTTTCCCTTCATATCTCGCCTGTCTGAGTATAAGATCAATCACGGTTCGGACATTCAGTTTCATATTCTGCTTCTGGATATTTTCTATCATGTTATAATAGTTTTCCAGATCGCTTTTGCCGGTGGCGTTCATACCGGACGGCGAACGTCCGAATAAAATTGTCTGCGGGATATTCGTCACGGCGGAGAGCATATTGCAGGTACTGTCGATAATATCTTTCACGCCGGTGGTCTGGGTATTTTTAAAATCGTAATCTTCGCCGTCGTTGTCGATAGCGATAGAATTTAAAATCCCACGCGCCATGTCGATTACCTGAAGCCGTTGGAGGACTTTATTTTCGCCGTCGTCCGTGGAAAGCATATTGGCGAGATTTTTCATTTTATATATAGCCTGAACGGATCGCTCCATGAGCTTTACGCCGTCCTCATGGGCTGTAATACATTCCCGTAACGCACGTTTGATTTTTACATATTCCGGAATGCCCCAGTAACGATAAATCGCGTCCGTCGTTTGTTCGGGCAGTCTGCCGTTCCGAAAAATCAAACAGCGCGTTCTATGAACCGTAAAATATCCGTATATGCTGAACACTTGATAATATTCCGGCTCCCCGAACGGCTTGCCGGATTCCATCGAGTCCATAAAATGAAAGTGATACAGAGACGTATAATCCGGCTGTACGATAGCGCGTTCAAACACGCGCAATTCCTGAATCGACCGGACTTCTTTCCAATCCAGCGGCTCTTCAAGTCCGCGACCGTCGTCAACCAGCATGACGATAACGCTGCCGCCGTACAATCTGGCCCATTTCTCAGCCGTGGCGAATTTATCCTCAAAATCCAATTCGTCCAAACGGATTTCCACATAATCCGCCGCGTCAATATTGCCGTAATCAATATCCAATCCGTGTTTCACGGCTTCCTCAGAGGGACGGTCGATAATTTTGGCGAACAGTCCGTTGCCTTCGTACAGTCGGATTAACTCCAAGTCATCCGTAATCAATTCGCCGCGATACTCGTAAGCGGTTGAGCTGTCCTGCGACGTGCCGTATTTATTCAACAGATTCGTATAACCGTCTAATCTGAACGAATCTTGTACGCCGTCGATAATCGCGGCTCCGCGTTGATATAAAATCGCGTCGTCCAGCAATTTTTTCTGCCGTTCGTCCATGCTCAATCCTAACTCCCCCTTTCTATGCGTGTTATTACGGATTTTTCATGAATCTCGATAAATTTCCCCTTGATTTGCGTGACATCCCGCGCTATAAT
>CAJOFP010000376.1 GCA_905233795.1 uncultured Oscillibacter sp.
ATACGGTGGAAGAATTGAAATCAAAATGCGATTATGTCACGCGGGCGAATTGTGACGAAAGCGCGGTCGCGGAAGTGATTCGGCGTTTTATTTCGCAAGATATTTAAATAAATTTATATATATTAAATATATTATAATGATATGAGAATATAAAAGCGCGGAGGGATGAAACGCGTATGAGTGAGAATAATATTTATAATTTTAGTGAAATTGAGAACAAATGGCGGGAAAAATGGTTAAAAGAAAAACCATTCGCGGCGTTGACGGGCGATACGAGCCGGGAAAAATTTTATGGTTTGATTGAGTTCCCGTATCCGTCGGGACAGGGCTTGCACGTCGGACACGCCCGGCCTTTCACGGCGATGGATATTATATGCCGGAAAAAGCGCATGGAGGGTTATAATGTTTTATTTCCGATTGGGTTTGACGCGTTCGGACTGCCGACGGAAAATTATGCTATAAAGAATCATGTACACCCGGCGAAAGTGACGCGGGAAAATATAGCGAATTTTACCCGGCAATTACAGGCTCTTGGCTATTCGTTCGACTGGGATCGCGTTGTCGATACGACGGACCCGGAATATTATAAATGGACGCAGTGGATTTTCTTGCAGTTATTTAAACATGGATTAGCGTATAAAGCGTCCATGCCGGTGAACTGGTGTACAAGTTGCAAGTGCGTATTGGCGAACGAGGAAGTCGTGGACGGCGTGTGCGAACGGTGCGGCAGTCCGGTGATACGCAAAGAGAAAAGTCAATGGATGTTGGCGATTACGAAATACGCGGATAGATTAATTGACGATCTGGATCAGGTGGATTATATCAGCCGCGTGAAGATTCAGCAAAAAAACTGGATCGGCAGATCAGAGGGTACGGAGATCAAATTTCCGACGTTTTTTGAGGATATAAATAATAGTAATTTAAAACAAGATACCGGGGATTTTATGACGGTATTCACGACGCGTTGCGATACGCTGTTTGGCGTGACGTATATGGTACTGTCGCCGGAGCATCCGTATTTGAAAAAATGGCGGGATAAAATTAAAAACTGGAGTGAAATTCAGGATTATATCGACGCGGCGGCGCGGAAATCGGATTTCGAGCGCGGCGAGTTAAATAAAGAAAAAACCGGCGTGAGATTAAACGGCGTGATTGCGAAAAATCCGGCGAATCAAACGGAAATTCCCATTTTTGTTTCGGATTATGTCTTGATGGGTTACGGCACAGGCGCGGTCATGGGCGTTCCCGGACATGATCAGCGCGACTGGGATTTCGCCAATAAATTTAATCTGCCTATTATAGAAGTCGTCAAGGGCGGGGATATAAGCAAAGAGGCGTTTATATTAAAAGACGACACGGGCATTATGGTTAATTCAGGCTTTTTGGACGGCATGACGGTCAGACAGGCGATCCCGGCCATGACGAAATGGGTCACGGAACAGGGAATCGGACATCCCCGGACGAATTTTAAACTGCGTGACTGGGTATTCTCCCGTCAAAGATACTGGGGCGAGCCGATTCCGTTGGTAAATTGCCCGGATTGCGGCTGGGTCGCGCTGGATGAAAAAGAATTGCCATTGTTATTGCCCGAAGTGGATTCTTATGAATTGACGGACGACGGCGAAAGCCCGTTATCGACAATGACGGACTGGGTAAATGTGAAATGCCCGAAATGCGGCGGACCGGCGAAGCGTGAGACGGATACCATGCCGCAGTGGGCGGGGTCCTGCTGGTACTTCCTGAGATATATGGATCCGCATAATCATCAGGATTTCGCGTCGCGGGACGCTTTGAAATACTGGTCGCCCGTGGATTGGTATAACGGCGGCATGGAACACACGACGCTGCATTTATTATATTCCAGATTCTGGCATAAATTTTTATATGACATAAAAGCCGTGCCGACGCCGGAACCGTATGCCAAACGCACCAGTCACGGCATGATTTTAGGCGAAGGCGGCGTGAAAATGTCGAAATCGCTTGGAAACGTCGTGAACCCGGATGATATAATC
>CAJOFP010000377.1 GCA_905233795.1 uncultured Oscillibacter sp.
ACGCCGTGAAATTCCGTTTGAATTTTTTCCCGTTCCTCCGGCGTCATACGCGATAAAATATTATCAGGATAAAAACTATACGCGTCGTGTAATATAAATCTTCCGTTTTCCGGGGCGTATATCTCAACCGTTTTATTTTCCGGGTCTATTATCCAGTATTCTCTCACGCCGTTCCGCCCGTAAATTTCCAGTTTGCGGCCCCGGTCATATCGAATGGAAGTCGGCGACAGAACTTCTATAATTAAATCCGGCGCGCCGTAAACGCCGTCGCGCCTTACTTTTCCCGGATCGCATACGACCATGCCGTCCGGGATCAGCCAATCTTCCTCCGTCAGATACAAATCCACGCCGTCGGAAAAATACTCGCAGGTATGCCCGTCCAGATAAGCGTCGAAAATACGGGACAGATTTTTCGTCACGCGATGATGATTCACCGCCGGACGGGGCGACATGCTGACAAATTCCCCGTTGATTTTCTCAACGCGATAATAATTATTATAATCATACGCCAGATTGCTTTCCATAGAAAATCCCCCGTTTTTTTATTTTCCGGCTGTTTATTATTTTATTATTTTATTATATTATTATTATAAATTTATTTATAAATAATATTTTAATTTTTTTAAAATTTCACAGTAACCGGTTCCGCGCCGGAAAGCGACTCGGCGCATAAATTTTCGATATTTAATTTACTTTCGGCCTCCCGGACTTGATTTAAATCCGGTCTTGTCGCCGGACGCCGGGGCGTAAAGACCGTACAGCAATCTTCATAGGGCAGAATAGAAGTCTCATAAGTTCCGATTTGGCGCGAAATTTTGATAATTTCTATTTTATCCATGCCGATTAAAGGCCGGAACACGGGTAAATTTACAACATCTTCAGTCACGCGCAAGGCGTCCATGGTCTGACTGGCCACCTGTCCCAGCGATTCGCCCGTGATCAACGCTTTCGCGTGAATCTGACTTGCCACCTGTTCGGCGAGACGCATCATGAAACGGCGCATAATAATCGTAAAAAATTCCTCCGGACAGTTCCGGCGAATTTCCTCCTGAATATGCGTAAACGGCATAACATGCACCGGCAGACGCCCGCAATAAGGCGTTAAAATCTTAGCGAGATTTAACACTTTTTCCCGCGCCTGTTCCGACGTGTACGGCGGCGACGCGAAATGGATCATTTCAAGCTCCACGCCGCGCCGCGCCAGCATATAAGACGCCACCGGGGAATCCAGTCCGCCGGATAATAGACTTAAAGCGCGTCCGCCCGTGCCGACCGGCAGTCCGCCCGCGCCGACCGCCGCCGGCAAATGAATATACGCCGCCTTTTCCCGGATTTCGATATAAACAGTTAAATCCGGGTCATGAACGTCTACTTTTACAGCCGGGAAAAAATCAGACAATCGCCCGCCGACATCCCGGCTGATTTCAATCGAATTTAAATAAAAATTCTTATCCGCCCGTTTGGTCTCGACTTTGAAAGACCGCGCCTTTTGAAATTCGCCCGACAGCATATTTTTTATCGCAAGCGCGATTTTTTCCGTATCTTTTTCGCACGGACAGGCGCGGGCGACGCGCACAATCCCGAAAATTTGCCGCGCCGCCTGATAAGCGGCGTCCATATCACAATTATCATCCAGCGGCTCGGCGTAAATCGTGCTTTGCCGGATTGAAATCTGAAATCTTCCGCATTTGCGCAGACGCCGCGCCGCGTTCGCCATTAATTTATCCTCAAATCTCCGCCGATTCAAGCCTTTTAATACCACTTCGCCTAATTTTAACAATAAAATTTCCCGCGTTTGATTTTCCATAAAAAAATCCTTTTTGTATTTTATTATTTTATTTTATTATATTTTATTATTTTATGAAATTATATTAAATAACCCCCACGCGCTTTCCCGTGATTTTAAAAAATTTAAAATCAAATACGGCGAAAGGCTTGGGGGCTTGATTTTTTTCGCGTTTTTTAATTAATTAAATAAATTAATTAAATTAATCCGTCACATAGGGCAGA
>CAJOFP010000378.1 GCA_905233795.1 uncultured Oscillibacter sp.
ACGGCGTCGGGATTAAAAACGAGTATCGCCGCGAGTACGGGCGCGGACAACGGCGCGAGTACGGGCGCGGATGATAACGCGAATACGGGGACGGATAACGGCGCGGGAAGCGGCGCGGATAATAACGCGAATAACAGCGCGGATACGGGCCGGACGCTTGGGGAGGCGACGCTGGTTGATAATTTAAATAATAATTTAGATAATAATGAAAATATTTCTCTCGCGGAGGACAGCGTGGGATTATTGACGGACGAGGGCGCGGTCTATACGGGCGCGGATTATTTCGCGTCGGCGCGGCTGACCCGTCAACAGGCGCGGGATAACGCGATTAGTTTATTGCAGGAGGCGGCGAGTCAGGAGGACGCCGGGGAAGCGGTATTAAATGAGGCGTCGGAGGGGATTCAGGTTTTGGCGTCGTATACGCTGAAAGAAGCGCAGATTGAGAATCTCGTGACGGCGAAAGGCTATCAGGACTGCGTGGCGTTCATGGGCAGTGACAGCGTCAGCGTGGTTGTATCGAACGGCGAGGGGGAGTTATCGCGTGAGGATGTGGCGCGTATCGCCGATATTGCCATGACGGAAACCGGATTTCCCGCCAGCGGCGTGCGCGTCATGGCGGCGAGTTAAGATAAAAAAATAAAAATTAAATTTTATATAAATTTATATAAAAATATATAAAAAATCTCCCGCCGCGTTCATGACGCCGACGGGGGATTTTATTAAAATAATTTTAAATAAATTTAATTCACGCGATACCGGCGCGGACGGTTTCTTTCGCCCAAAGATCATAAGGCTCCAGACGGGCGGACAAATCGGGATCGGGATTGTAATCGCGGGGATTGATTTCCTCGCGCTTTATATCCAAGACATTCCAGCGATTCGCGGAAAATTCGGCGGTCAGGGTAATCAAAGACAAATCGCAAATCGCGGAATTTTCAGGATTATAACTTTCGGGCGATAAAATAACGGCGATTTCCGGACACGCCGCCGCCAAATCGCTGATTAAATTATTATTATTCGCGTGGGCGACAGCGATAAAAATATCGCATTGATTTTGATAGGCGTCAATCACGCGGCGGGCGCTCTCAACCGGGTCAAGAATATTTAAATTATTTAAATTATAATCGCCGGGCGCGATAAAATTCAATACGCCAATCCGGGGGCCGCCGTTTTTTGTCTCAATCACGGCGCATTCGTCGCCCAGAGGCGAATCGGAGGGCTTTATATCAATATTCGACGCTATAAACGGCGCGTCCAGAGATTGTTTGATTTTTCGCAAGCGTTCCGAACCGGCAAGCAAATCCGAAATCCCCGCGGCGCAGGCGTCATAATTTAGAAAATTCATGCCGTCCGCCATCGGCTCCACAGGGTCACGGGCGAACAAATCCCCGGCGTTGCCCTGTATAGAATCCCCGCAGTCGATTAAAATAATATTATTATTTTCGCGTAATTCCCGAATGGCCGCCGCCGTCTGCGCGAGGCTTCCGCCGCCGTAAAACTGATCCGAAAGATAATCCCACGGCAGAAAATAATTATGGAATCCGCCGGTCGCGGCGATTTGAATTGTTCGCAATCCGTCGCCGTTACGCTGACCGCCGTTTTGAATCTCCCCTAACGCGCAGGTACTCAAAAGCAATACGGGCATGAGAATTATGAAAAATAAAAATAATAAACCGCGGTGTTTTTTTCGCGCGGATTTCATCACGACATCCCCCCAACCGGTTTGAAACGCGGTTGTTTTTTCTTTTTTCTATCTATATATTTATTTATATATATTTATTTATGTCAATCAAGAGTGAACCTCACCCCCTGTCCCCCTCTCCTAAAAAGGAGAGGGGGAACTAAAATTTTTAGATTTCCGGCGTAAAATATGGATAAAATATTATATTTTCGACGGAATTTTTATTATTTCGTCCCCCCTCTCCTACTTAGGAGAGGGGGACAGGGGGTGAGGTTCCATATAATCGCCTGCTAACGCCCGATAAATTAAATAATAAAAT
>CAJOFP010000379.1:0-654 GCA_905233795.1 uncultured Oscillibacter sp.
GACATGACATCCAAGGTGTAAAATGCAAGCGCTCAAACAAACAGGTTACACAAGGAGGAAGCCATGTCGTCCTACAAGCATTTTGGGCACGAACTTTACTCGACGATTCCAAAAATGTCAGACCTTATTATATCACTTTTATCCATTCGGGAGTAGGTACGCTTCTTTTATCGCTTACGATAAAACCGTTTTTGTCAGTCGGCCGTCCGCCGAATTGAATTATCCCGGCATCATTTTCCGGCGTCGGAATTACAGGTTTTCGGTTAAAAACGCCTCAATCGCTGAAGCGGTGGCGTCTTCGTCGGGGCCTTCCGCCGTGACGGTAATCGTCTCGCCGCGTTTGACGCCAAGTCCCATTAACGCCATCAGTTTGCGTCCGCTGGCGGTTTTTCCGTTTTTTTCAATCGTCACGTCGCTTTCAAATTTCTGAATTTCTTTGACCAGCAGTCCGGCGGGACGGACATGAATCCCAAGTTCGTCTTTTACCGTGTAAACAATTTTCTTCATGATTTCGCTCCTTTTCCGCGCTGTCCCCACGGCCACGGAAACCGCGATTCCGCGGGGACAGATTGACCCGTAACGGACGATCTCAGACGCCCAGAGCCTCTTTGAGCTTTTCCGTCAGTTCGGCGGCGGACACCATGTTGTCCAGCC
>CAJOFP010000379.1:678-2673 GCA_905233795.1 uncultured Oscillibacter sp.
GGGCAACACGTCGGCGATGGTGGAGTGGACGACTTCCACATCCGTCACGCCCAGAGACTGTAACGCTTTTTTCGCGTTCATCTCCATTACGAAAGACGTTCCCAGACCGGAGCCGCAGAAGCACATGATTTTCTTAGCCATTTTGATTTTCCTCCTGATTTTAATATATTTAATATTTTTACAATTTTACTGTTTGAAAAGCGGGATAAATTCAGTTTTTTTCACTCGTTTCCGACTGTTTGTTCTCTTTGCTCTTCTCTCTACCGATGGTATAATTATACACAATCGGCAAAAGGAACAGAACGGCGACTGTAATCAGCATTCCGTTGCCGGAGACAATCTTTGTCAGATTGCCGAAAATAATGCCCACAAGGGTGAAATCCGTATCAGAGAAAGTGGTATTCGCAAAGCCCATGGAACCCAGTACCGGATACAGACCCGCCGCGAGGAACGTGGCGATTACGCCGTGGACAAACGCGCCGGCGATACAGCCTTTCAGACCGCCTCTCGCGTTGCCGCACACGCCCGCCGTCGCGCCGCAGAAGAAGTGCAAAACCGCGCCGGGAAGAATAATCGGAACGGCCATACCCGCGCCGCCCATGACAGCCAGAATCGCAAGCGCGACAATGCCGCCGATAAACGAACAGAAGAAGCCGATTAAAACGGCGTTCGGCGCGAACGGAAACACAATCGGGCAGTCCAGCGCGGGTTTCGCGTTGGGGACCAGTTTTTCGGAAATGCCTTTGAAAGCCGGTACAATTTCGTTAATCAGCATACGGACGCCCGCGAGAACGATATAAATGCCAGCTGAAAATGTAATGGATTTAATAATAGAATACAGAATCCAGTTATCTCCGGCGAAAATTTCGGCGGAAACTTCCGGGGCGCTGAAATTGGCGACGCCCGCGACGACGATATAACACAGGAACATGGCAAGCGCGATGGAAATCGTATTCTCCCGGAGGAAAGAGAGCGTCTGCGGGAATTTAATATCTTCCGTTGTGGTCGTATCTTCTTTGCGTCCGAATAATTTTCCGATCTGCGCGCTTAACCAGTAACAACCGCTTCCGAAATGTCCCAGAGCCAGAGAGTCATTGCCGGTAATGGCCTCGACAGTAGGCTGCATGAGCGCCGGAAATACCGCCATGACAAGCCCAAGCAAAAGCGATCCCGCAAGAATCAAACTCGCGCCGGTCAGTCCGGATATGGACATGAGAATGGCGATCAGACAGGACATATACAGCGCGTGATGACCCGTTAAAAATATATATTTTAATTTGGAAAACCGCGCCAGAACGATATTAAAGCACATGCCAAGCGCGAAAATAGACGCGGTCTGTACGGCGTATTCGCTCAACGCGAGAGAAGTGATCGCCTCGTTATTGGGAACGACGCCCTCTACGCCGAACGCGGCCTGAAACAGGCTTCCAAAGGGGATAATCGCCGCCTGTACCACATCCGCGCCCGCGTTTAACACAATAAAGCCGAGAATCGTCTTGACCGTGCCTTTCACGCAGGTCTGCGCGTCGGATTTCTGGAGCAACAGACCCAAAAGCGCGATCAGTCCGACGAAAATCGCCGGAGTGGACAGCACCTGCTGGATAAAATTCAGAATGCCAGACATATTTTTTATCCTCTCTTTCCGTCCGCTTATGAATTAAAAAAGCTGAACAAAGTATCCGCGTCGGGAGATTTTAAAACTTCTTCCAGTTTTTCCTCGTCGCCGAAAATCTCATAAACCGACATGAGCGCGTCTTGATGACTGTCAGCGTCTTTCGCCGCCAATGTGACGAACAGGCGGGCGGGCATATCTTTTCCGTCAAATAATACCGGTTCTTTAAATAACGTCACGCCGAGCTGCGTTTTCAATACGCCCTGTTCGGCGCGGGCGTGGGGCAGAGCGATATTGTCCGCGATTACGATATACGGTCCCAGTTTTTCAATATTGCCGATAATTTCTTCTTTGTAACGGGGCTCCACATATCCGTTCCGCTC
>CAJOFP010000380.1 GCA_905233795.1 uncultured Oscillibacter sp.
TTCGGAAATACAGACGGACGAATCCGGCGCAATATCCGACACGGATTTCGATTTCGATATGGACGCCGCGCCGCTGTTTAGAAAAAATAGCGCGGACGCGATGTCAATCCGTGAGACGGAGCCGGAAATTCCGTCAGTATCCGTTGGCGGAGGAAATGTCGTGACAGAGGCGGTCTGTCAATCCGAGAATACGACGGAAAATTCACGCGATTCCGATTTCTATACGCCGCCGCTCTTTTATGAGACGCCGTCACGAACGGATCGGGAAATCCCGGACAGAAATTTCTCCGTGAATCAGAACTCCGGAAATCGGAAGTCCAGAGTTCCGGAATCCGGATGTCTGGACTTCCGGATTCCGGTATCTAATCAGACTGATAAGAAAAAAATAAATTTTATAGAAAATCAATCTTTCTATCCCCCTACCCCCTTCCACGACGGAGAGACTGTAACTTTCGTTGAAAAAGACGGGGACGGAATCACGGAACGGGAAATCTATACGGAAATGATACGGGAAAATATTGATTATAATCTTTTGTCCGAGGATAACCCGTTCGATATGGAATTGATTGACGGTTATATAAATCTCATGGTTGACGCCTGTTGTTCCCGTAAAAAATCCATACGGATCAATCGGGAGGAATATCCAATAGAGGTAGTCAAAGGCTGTTTTGAAAAACTGAACCGGGAGCATATTCTGTACGTCATGGAAACCATGAGAAATAATACGACGCGAATCAGAAACATCCGGGCGTATACTCTTTCGGTATTATTCAACGCCTATTCGACAATGGATCAATATTATACTTCGCGGGTCAGTCATGATATGGCGACGGACTCTACGCGGCGTAAAAGCAAAGAGAATGAATTATAAATATTTTATCAAATTTATTGACAAAATATCGGATATTCGGATCAAATGACAGCTTTTTCCCCATCATGCGCATCCGGGGCATCCCCGTTCTTTCAGAATCGGGAATGCCCCGGAGTTTGATTTGCTGTTGACCGTCGGGTTTTTATTCCGGCTTATTTCGCGGAGGGAATCTGTCCCGCCGCGTATTCGTAATCACGCATGAACCGCGCCACGCCGTCCAGCGCCAGCGCTTTCGGGTCAAGCGTCAAAGTCCCGTTCCGGACTTTCTCGTATTGCAGAGGCATATACTGGTGAAGCATATTCATGGGAATCGGATATTTGCGCAAATTCTCGAATAATTTCTCCTGCGCCGCCACCAGTTCCGGTCCGCCGATGTAATACCGCGCCCGGTCGGAGAAACTGTATTTCCGCGCCAGTCCCAACTGATGAAAATCGCCGTGATAATGTTTTTGCCAGTTCGCGGGCTTCTCTGTCATGACTTCATCCAGCGTTTCGATCAGATACGCCTGTTCGTGAGCCGGAACCAATTCCCGTTCCATCATGGACAGCGCGAATAACGCCTCACGCCTCGACCATTTTTCTGAGACATTCCGCGCTCTGATAATCCGTCGAATGTCCTTCAAATACTACCTGCGGATATTCTTTCAGTTTCGCGCATAAATCTTTCGCCGCGTCCCGGTCATAGAAGAATACCTGCTCGTCGCCGAACTCCACGCCCGGCTGTACCACCACGGCGATTACATCGTTCATACCGTCAGCGATGCCCTCTTCTTCAAATACGCGCCGGTAAGTCCGCACGGTATCCTCGAACGCTTCCGGTTTTGTGACCGCCAGAGAATCCTCCGCCTCCTGCGCTCCGCCGGGAATGGGTACTTCGGAACCGATCACAAACACCGGACGCATGGCATCGGGCTTTGATTTTAATAACTCGTCATAAGCGCGCATACACGCTTTATATAACCGCGCCCCGCGCCGCGCTACTGTCTCTGTGGACAAAGGTCCCTCCGGATCGTCCGCTACTTTCATACTGGTGTCCAAATGGATTTTCGTGAATCCCGCCGCCGCGTATTGATATACTAATTCTTCGGCTTTCGCCATCGCGGATTCTTCCGGTTCATTTTGCCATGTCAGCGGACCCAGATGATCTCCGGCAAGAATCACATGATTTTCCGGTACGCCGATCCGTTTCGCCATATCCAAAACCATGTAATAATAATCAGCGGGCTTCATGCCGGTATAGCCGCCGAATTGATTGACCTGATTGGCGGTCGCCTCAATCAGCACAGCTTCATTTAATTCTTTTGCGCGAATTAACGCTTCTTCCAGAACCAGTTCATTCGCCGTACAATAGGACGGAACGCCGATTTTTTCTCCGTTCCGGCGGCGGTCCATCATCACCTGCATGGGATGTTTCATGATAAAAATTCTCCTGTTCCGTTATTTCCCCCGCCCCGTCAGGAACGGGGGAAATATTTTTATATTTTATATTTATCCGCGTTACGCCTCGGAATCAATTAAAATCTTGCCTTTGACCGCGCCGGGGGTCAGATACATGGCGAACGCCTCGTCAATCTTACTCAGGGGGATTTTTTTGAAAATAAACGAATCGTCAAATTTCAATTCGCCTGTTTTGAAATAATGCGCCACGCTCTCCCATTCATGGCCGGGGAAAGGCGCGCTGTATGACATCCATGAACCGGTGAGATAAAATTCTTTGCGGTACATCAGTTCCCACTCTTCCGCCGAGAAAGAAACTTCTTTGGACGGATTGGCGATCAATCCCACATAGGACTTGTTGCCCGCAAGCCGGAAGCACATCCGCATGGTCGCCGGTACGCCCGCGATGTCAACAACATAATCAAAACCGCGTCCGTTCGTCAATTCCATCGCCTGATCTTTCCAGTCCGGTTCTCCCGTGTTGACAACCGCCGTCGCGCCCAGACGTTTCGCAAGTTCCAGACGCTCCGGAAGCAGATCAAATACGACGGATTCCCGCGCCCCGAAAATATTCGCCCACTGCATGACAAATAATCCGATTGTGCCGCCGCCCACAATGGCGATTTTCTTTCCGCCCTGAAACGGCAGACGCTCCAGCCCATGTAACGCCACTGTCGCCGGTTCAAAAAACGCGCCTTTCTCAAAAGACACTTCGTCCTCAAATCTGACGACGTTCCGCTCCGGAACCGCCACATATTCCGCGAAACTTCCAAAGCGGCGTGAGCCGATAAAATTATAATATTTGCACAGTGAGAAATTTCCGCGCTGGCAGTCCTCGCACTTCATGCAGGGCATCAACGGAATACCCGCCACCCTCGCGCCCGGTTCCAGAGACGTGACGCCCTCGCCGATTTCTTCCACCGCGCCGGAAAATTCATGTCCCAGAACATTGGGATAAAAATGACAGGCGGTTCCGTTGACGCGGGGAACGTCAGACCCGCAAATCCCGGTATATTTGAACGACGCCCGCTTTCATCATAGCCATAAATCGCGCCTCATTTCATTTCCGATTGAAATTACGCTTCCGCTTCTTCCGCGGCGATTTCAGCCGCCCGCGCTTGGGAGTGACGCGCGGCGAATACCATGCAGACAATATAAATCGCGGCGATTACAATCAGACCGGGAATATTTTCCCGCGTGAATAACTGTGTGAACACATAAGTCAAAGGACAGCCGCCTTGATCCATCGCCGCCAGCGTTCCGCCCTCTTCCAACGCGCCTACCTGCCGGGCCAGCGCCGTTGTCCAAGGCACGGTCTGATTTGTGATCCAGATCGTCATAATCATGATACAGGAGCCGGAAATCAAAGTCCGGAATAAATTTCCCTTGTGAACCGCGACCGCGATAGCGATAAAGAATCCGATCGTCGCCAGATCGCCGAAAGGCAGGATTCTGTTGCCGGGCATGAGAACGGCGATAATCAGCGTAATAGGGATAAATAAAATACCCGCCGTGACGACTTCCGAATCGCCCAGAAGAAGCGCCGGATCAAGTCCGATATGAAAATTCTCACCGTCTTTGAATCTGCTGTGCATAATCTCTTTCGCCCGCTCGGAGATGGGCAGAAGCCCGTCCATGATACATTTGATCATACGGGGCATGAGAACCATGACGCCCGCCATTTTAATTCCCAGAGGCAGCGCCCCCCGCGGGTCATAACCGGCCAAAAATCCGATAATCGTACCCAGAATCGCGCCGATTACAACAGGCTCGCCCAAAACGCCGATACGCTCCTGCAAGCGCTCCACGGAAATATTAATTTTATTCAGACCGGGAATTTTATCGATCAAAGCGTCTACGGCGCAGGCAATCGGCGCCATATACGCGGATGTGCCGTGCGGCGCGGTCAGACCGTCCATGCCGAAGTAATCCGACAGCAGGGGCGCCCACAAATCGCCCAATTTATAAGTGATCGCGGAGTGGAATACCACGCCCAGCAGACCAATCCAGAGATTATTCGTAACGGCGTAGGCGATCGCGCCGGTAAAAGCGATATGCCAGACGTTCCAAATATCAATATTAATTGTCCGCGTCAGTTTCGCGGCGAACATGATTAAATTCACGACAATGGCAAGCGGAATGGCGATTGTGGCGATCACACTGCCCCATGTGACGCCGCTCATGCCGGGCCAGCCTACTTCCACAATCGACAGGCTTACGCCCAGCCGTTC
>CAJOFP010000381.1 GCA_905233795.1 uncultured Oscillibacter sp.
CTCTTCTCTCTTTCTTAACTTAACGCATATGGCCAGTGCATGGACAGTCTCCTTTCTTTATATATATAATGTATCCGCGAAATTTCGCTCGGCGGTCATATGCCGACAGGGCGTGTAAGCGGCGCGGTGTTTCCGAAGACCCGAAAGATTTTTTGGGTCAGTCCCCGTCCGGGAATAGACGGGTTCGCCCGGAAAGACCGCCGACGGTCAGAGAATTTCCCCCATCCGCTATATGGAGAAATCAAGGGCTAAAAACGGAACTGTTTTTTCAAGTTTAAAAATATTTTTTATTATTTTTTTCAGCGGGAGCGGCGTTACGCCGAAACGAGCCGGACATCTTGAAAAAGACAGTCCGCAAACAGCCGAAGATTTTCCCCTCCGCTATATGGAGAAATCAGGGGTCAAAAACGGAACTGTTTTTTTCAAGCGCAAAAATATTTTTTCAGATGAGGGTGAGTCTGTGTTTGACAGAGATGACGAACAAATATTGTCGGATGAGCGTGACGATGACGCGGCGCGGGATGAACTTGCCGGGGAGGAACTGACGCGGGACGAGGACGCGATTCGGCAAGAAGAACATCCGATTGATCTGGACGCGGAGGAGCCGGACGAAAGAAAAACGCTCAAACGTATTTTGAAAGAACAATCTTTGATTCGCATTGAGAACGCCGCCCGGACGGAGAAAGAATTTCGTGACCTCATCGAACGATGGGACAGGTTGGATGGAAACAGGGAGCGGCGCGAGCGCTATCATGAAATTCTCCGAAGCGGCGAGGAATTTCCGTTGGAATACGGCGCGTCTCCATACGCGACAACATTTCCGAACAGTCTGGATCATGTATTGGACAAACAGATTCGGCAAGGCGATTTTCTGGACGTTATTTTTAACTGCCCGTTCGAGATTCATGAACTGGTTACGGATTCCAATCTGAGCAAAATTCTGGCGGGTCTGAGTGACGATCAGAAAGAGCTTTTATATCTCTGCGGAGTTCGATATTTGAGCGCGGCGAAAGCGGCGGAGATACGCGGTCAAACGGACCGCAATATTCGCAAAGTGCGTTTTACGATGATAAAAAAGATCAACAGACAGATTGTTGATCTTCTGAAAATTGACGAAAAACGCGAAGAAAATCCGTTGGTAAAACCGACAGGACATGAAAAATATCTTTTGAAAAAGCTGGATATGAAACGTGATCGGAAACAGAGAAAAAAAGAAATCTATAAAAAGGGCGAAAAGAAAAACCACTCGGACAGGAGCGGATCAAAATGAAAGCATTAACGGATAATTTCACGGTTATACAAATTACGGATGATTTTAATTTGAGAAAGATAGCGGAAAGCGGTCAGTGTTTTCGCTGGAATCATATTGACGACAGAGAATACAGAATTATTCACAATGGAAAATGCCTTTATATTACTCAAATCGCTGAAGCCGAATATCGTATAAATTGCGATAAAAAAGAATTTGAAATGATATGGAAACCGTATTTTGATCTCGGTGAGGATTACGGTAAAATCAGGGCGCGGATTGACCGTCAGCGTGATCCTTTTCTGTATTTTGCGGCTCAGGAAGAGAAAGGCGTTCGTATTTTGCGACAAAATCCATGGGAAACGCTTGTCAGTTTTATCATATCGCAAAACAAAAATATTCCCGCTATTCAAAAATCCATCGAACTGCTTTCACAATTTTCGGGAGAGAAACTGACAGATTCATACGGCGGTTTTTATTACGCGTTTCCGACGCCGGAGGAAATTGGTAAAATGAGCGAAGCCGATTTAAAAGCCTGTAAAGTAGGTTACAGATGGAAATACATCAAGGCCGCCGCGAACGCTGTTTTAGACGGAACTCTGAATTTATCGTCTCTTATTCCGGCTGACGAAAAAGAAACCATTCAAAAATTGACGGAACTTTACGGCGTCGGCGTAAAAGTCGCAAACTGCGTTTCATTATATGGGTTACACCATACGGACGCTTTTCATATTCCGGCAATTATCCGTATGAGAGATACAGTCCTTATAACGGAATTTATCAGCAGTATATGTTCGCTTATTATCGGAAACATTCCTCGTAAAAATACCGCGGGAGGTAATTTCATGGGAAACTTATTTGAACATATCAGCGCAAACTGGGTAAAATATTCGCGGTACGAATGGAGAACGGGCAGTGACGGCGTTTTATATTTGATACCGGCGGAAAACGCCGATCCGAAGCCGTATGATCCGCTCAAAGACGCGGAGTCGCTTGTTCTGGACGCGATGGATATTGCCCTGTTATGTTTTCACAAAAAGCCGGATTCCGAAATACAGTCCGCGATTCTGCGTTTCGCCCAAAATTACGGCTTGCTGGGCATTATGACCGCGCTTCCGACGACAGCGAAATTTGTGGATTATGAAAAAGTTTATCTGTTAAAAAATCAGTTTATTAAAGAGGAATCTATGGACACGATGGAATATGTTTCGTTATTCTTTCCTTTTACGAAACCGGATTTTAGCAAACGGGGATTAGAATCCGTCTGGAATGTAAGCGACCGGAAAATGATCGCTCTGGCGATGACTTATCAGACTTCCCCGCAAGCTATGGTAATGTCGCTGATGAGAAATTACGCGGAACGCTATGATTGGCTTGTGACTGTGTTTAAAGACTGGGCGTTCACTTTCTTCACAGCGTTTCTCTATTATGAGGATTATGATAAGACCGATGAGGAAACGCTGGAAATGTATCGGGCGGGCATGGCGGCTTTTGACGGAAACGCCCCGTCTTATCACATAGAATTACGGGAACATCCGACGCTGGTATGGGATTTTCATTCTCTGATGTTGGGAATTCAGATGATGTTTGGGTTCATGCTGACGGACGACGCAAAACCGCTCCGGTTGTGCCGTCAGTGTCAAAGGCCGTTTATCGCTAAAAAACCGGGAGAGAATTTCTGTAGCGTAGA
>CAJOFP010000382.1 GCA_905233795.1 uncultured Oscillibacter sp.
AACGCGAATAACAGCGCGAATAGCGCGAATAATAACGCGAATGGCGAAAAAAACGCGCATAACGCGAATAATACGCCTTTGATGGAAGTCCGGCATTTGAAAGAATATTTCCCGATTACGATGGGATTATTTCAATCCAAACCGTTAAAAGCCGTCGATGACGTTTCTTTTAGTATCAAAAAAGGCGAGACGCTTGGACTGGTGGGCGAGTCCGGCTGTGGCAAGACGACTGTGGGACGGACGATTTTGCAATTATATAAACCCACTGAAGGCGAGATTTTATATAATGGCAAAGAAATTAAAACGAAAGCCGATATAAATCAATTTCGCAAAAAGGCGACAATGGTCTTTCAGGATCCGTATTCGTCACTCAATCCGCGCATGACGTCTAATCAAGCCGAACGGCAAGAGCGGATTTTAGAACTCATGAACCGTGTCGGGCTGAACTCCGAACACGCGGCGAGATACGCCCATGAATTTTCAGGCGGACAAAGACAGCGTATCGGCATAGCGCGGGCGTTGGCGTTAAATCCTGATTTTATCGTCTGTGACGAGCCTGTTTCGGCTTTGGATGTGTCGATTCAGGCGCAAGTAATCAACATGTTTGACGAATTACAGGAACAATTAGGCTTGACTTATTTGTTTATCGCGCATGACATTCTTGTCGTCCGTCATATCAGCGATAGAATAGCCGTTATGTACTTGGGACGCATGGTCGAACTGGCCGACGCGGCGGAAATCTATGATCATCCGTTGCACCCGTACACGAAATCTTTAATGTCCGCCGTACCCCAGCCGGACCCGAAAACGGCGCGGGCGAATAAACGCATTGTCCTGACCGGCGATATACCCAGTCCGTTAAACGCGCCGTCGGGTTGTCCGTTCCGGACGCGCTGTCCGCACGCGCAAGAATCCTGCGCGGCGTCCATGCCGGATTTTAAAGAAGTATCGCCCGGCCATTTCGCCGCCTGTCACAGACTGGAAGAGTTAAATTAATTAAATTAAATTTATTTGCTTTTCCCCTGTTATTTTATCTTGAACCTCACCCCCTGTCCCCCTCTCCTAAGCAGGAGAGGGGGGACGAAATAATAAAAATTCCGTCTAAAATATAAATATTTTCTAATATTTCAGGACGGCAATCTAAAAATTACGTTCCCCCTCTCCTTTTTAGGAGAGGGGGACAGGGGGTGAGGTTCAGAATATATAAAAAACGCTTTTAGAGGGGACAGGGGATGATGTTTAAAAAAATATAAATATATATTAAAAACGCTTCAAATCCGCGTCACGCGGTTTGAAAATATAAAAAATTTTGAAAGGGATATGAGAAGATGAAAAAAGCTCTCGCGTGGATTCTGACGCTCGCCATGATGTTGTCACTGGCGGCTTGCGGCGGGAATCAAACAGCCGATAACAACGGCGCCGACGCTGAAACGGATGGCAATGCCGCCGCCGAAACGGACGGCAATGCCGATTCCGTATCGAACGCGGATGAAACGCCCGCCCCGTCCGGCGGCGCGAATAGTATCGCCGTCTGTCTGGCGTCCGAGCCGGACACGATTGATCCGGCGTTAAATTCCAGCGTGGACGGCGCGTCTCTGGTGGCGACGCGTTACTGATCGCCCCCGACGCCGCCGTCGAACTGCCGGAGGGCGTCGAAAACGAGGACGGAACCGTCACTTATACCTATACGCTGCGCGACGGTCTGAAATGGTCGGACGGACAGGACGTGACGGCTCAAGACTTCGCGTTCGCGTGGCAGCGCGCCGCCTCTACGGAACTGTCGGCGGATTATAATTATATGTTTGAACTGGTCAAAGGCTATGAGGAAATCTGGGCGACGGATGATGACGATAATTTTATCAATCCCGACGCGAAATTAGCGGTCGAGGCGCTGGACGAAAAGACGCTGCAGGTCACGTTGACAAACGCCGTCCCGTACTGGAATGAATTGCTTGCTTTCCCGGCGTTTTTACCCGTGCGTGAAGATGTCGTATCGGATGAGGGCTGGGCGACTTCCCCGGACAGTTATATCTGCAACGGGCCTTATGTGATTACAAACTGGGTTCACAACAGCGTAATTACAATGGAAAAGAATCCTAATTTTATCGACGCCGACGAAATCACGATGGAAAAAATAGAATTTTTCCTGTCGGATGATGATAATAATATGTTATCTAATTTCCAGAACGGCACATGGCAATTAATTGACAACGTCCCGACAAATGAAATTCCCAATTTAAAAGCCAATTATCCCGACGAATTGAAAATCACCGGACAGATCGGGACGTATTATGTCTGCTGGAATATCAATCAAAATATTCTCCCGGCGGACAGCGAATTGACCGGCGTTGACGCCGAAAACGCCCGCGCCGAGATTCGCAATGCCATTTCGCTTTTATTTGACCGTAATTATATTGTCGAGGAAATCACACAGGCCGGACAAGTCCCGGCGTCGTCTTTCGTCGCTATGGGCATGACCAATCCCGACGGGACGCAATTTTACCAGACCGCCGGTCATTCGGATAATTATGACGGTTATTACGACGTTTCTGTAGACGCTATCGGCGATAATTACGCGGCGGCGATTGAGACGCTGAAAAAATATTATAATTACGACGAATCGACCATGCAATTCACCAATTTCCCGTCCATGACGTATTTATATAACACGAACGAAGGGCATAAAGCGATTGGCGAATATTTACAATCCGCGTTGGCGGGCGTCGGCATTACGATGAATCTTGAGAATCAGGAGTGGGCGACGTTCCTGAATACGCGTAAAAACGGCGATTTCTCTATGGCGCGTAACGGCTGGCTGGCGGATTATAACGATCCGATTTGCTTTTTAGACATGTGGACAACCGGTTCCGGCAATAACGACGTGCAATTCGGCAAGGGCGATCACGTTTCCACACAGGCTTATAGCATGGATTTGACGCCTTACGGCTATGAAAATAAAGTCGAGAACGGGACTTGGGCGGAGACTTATGATGTCTTAATCAGCCTGATTAAATCCTGCACGGATACGGAAACGCGTTATAATCTTATGCACGAGGCGGAAGATTTATTAATGTCCACCGGCTGTATCTGCCCGCTTTATTTCTATACGGATTTGTTCATGATTTCTGAAAATTTAAACGGCTTCTATTCCAATCCGCTGGGATTTAAATATTTTATGCACTGCACTTTGGGATAATTTTATATAAAAATATACGGGAAAATACCCCCCTAAATCCCCCCTTTCAGGGGGGACTTTCCCGGCTTTCGTTCCCCCGTCCCTGAAAGGACTGGGCGTCCCCGTCCGGGGGACAGGGGGAAGGGTTCAAGACAGATTTTAAAAATATAAAAATATAAATTAAAATATTCAGGAGATTAACATGGGGACGGATACGGGCACGGACGCGATGGATATTTTACGGCGTCCGGC
>CAJOFP010000383.1 GCA_905233795.1 uncultured Oscillibacter sp.
CGGCGCGGCGTATGATTTTGCTGATTATCGTCGGGACATTGCCGTTATTTTTCGTATTGCCGGTGAAAGACCGGATTGAAAGTTTAGGGGATAATTTATATTTTATTTCGGCGGCGTTGTTAATCACAGGCGCGTTATTATGGTACGCGGATCGGGCGCGGCGCGGACGCAAAGCGGAAATGTCGGCGACGCTTCCGGATGTTTTACTTGTGGGAATCGCGCAGGCGTTCGCCACCTGTCCGGGGATTTCACGTTCCGGCGCGACGATCAGTATGGGCTGTTTCCGCGGTTTTGACCGTAATTTCGCGGTGCGCTATTCGTTTTTGATGTCTATACCCGCGATTTTAGGGGCGAATATATTAAGCCTGAAAGACGCGCTTGAGGCCGGCATTATCTGGAGCGAGACGCCGTTATATTTCATCGGCGTGGCGATTGCCGCCGGTACGGGTTACGCGTGTATTTATTTATTAAAATTGATAGCGAATCGGGGCAAATTCGGCGGTTTCGCGTATTACTGCTGGATTGTCGGCTTGTTGACCTTGATTGCCGTTTTAGTCCGGCATTAAATTTCGACAGGAATTTTAAATTGAATATAATATAATAATAAAATATAAATTCAAGATAAAATTCAAGATTATAGATTCCCGGCGCGGGAGGTAGAAAATTGACGGCGAAACGGAAAAAAACAACGACGACAGCGACAGTCAGACAGAAAAAAAAGACGCGAAAAAAACAGCTGGTACAGAGTTGGGAAATATCGCGGATGATTCTGGGCGCAATATTTTTTATTTTGGCGTTATGCGTATTGTTTCGGCGCTCGTATCGGGACGCGGTGATTATGCGCTGGATTTCCGTGATTTTCCCCGGCTTAATCGGGTACGGATATAACGGCTTTTTAGTGATTATATTTTTGCGGGCGTCTATTATTTTATGCGCGGATATGCTTATATACGGACGTTCGAGACGCCCGGCGTTAAAACCCTTGGCGGCGACATTATGCGTCCCGATTGTCTGGGGCGCGATGGTACATTTACAGAGCAATGTATTACTGAGAAGCGACGGCGGAGGCGGTATTTTATTACAGTTATGGCGAACCGGACAGGCTATCCAGTCCGGCGGCGCGTTGGGCGGATTGCTGGCGGAAATCGGCTGATATTTATTGCCCAAACCTGTCGTATTGATTTTATTATTTATTTTATTATGCTGCGTTGGAATCGTTCAAGCGATACGAACGCAAATTGTCCGCCGAACGGAAAAAAGCGCGGGAGCGTGAACGTGAGATTGTCACGCCGAAAGGACGCGGCAAAAAGAAAGCGCGGACGGAATCGGACGAACCGTTCTGGCCTTCTTTTACAGCCGCGTCGAATACAAATCATGAAAATCAAGATCATAACGACGATACGGATTATGACGAAGATTTTTATAGTTTAAATTATAACGGCGATAATAATAAAAATAATAAGAAAGCGCGTGGGGGAATCCGGAAATTTTTCGCGGCGTTTGTACGCGGAACGGATAGGGTTAAAAAAGCGCAAAAAGCGCAAAAAAATCAAAAGAATCAAAAATCCGGCTCGGTAATCGGCGATTTTTTCACGGGCTTTATCTCCCGCGCCGCGGATTCTCCCGTATGGAATCGCATAGCGCGATTAACAGGGTTGCAATCGGGTACGCGTAAAAAATCGAACGCGAACAACAAGAAAAATATAAAATTAAACGCGGCGCGGCGAAAAACTGTAGCGTTGCCGCGTGAATCGGAAAGTTTTGAAAATTTGGATTTATATCAGGATATATCGCAAGAAGATAATTTAGATGATTTAGATAACGCGGACGCGGCGGAATTAAATCCGGGTTCGCGTTCCGGTCGGAAAGGCGGAAAACGTAAAACGGATTCAAATCCGGCGTCAGACGCGGATTTAAATAATTTAAATGGAAACGCGAAAAATATAAACGACGCGCCGCCCGTATCGCTTGCGAAAAATACAAGTAAAAATAATAATCAAGCCACAAAATCGGTTAAAAACACGCCGAAAAACGCGGCGAAAAATCAGACAAGAAACGCGGCGAAAAAAGAAGTCGATGAAGCGTTAAACCAAGAATTGAGTAAAAATATAGCCGGAAAAGTAGGGGTTTATCGCAAGCCGAATATTGATAAATTACTGGAAAAGAGTCCGAACGAGAAAAAAGGAGAATCCAAAGAAAATTTAAACGCGACTTCCAGAGCGTTAGTCGATACGCTGAGAAGTTACGGCGTCAGGGCGAAAGCCCACGGCGCGCCTGTCTCCGGCCCATCCGTCACGCGTTACGATTTTGAACTTGCCAAAGGTACGAAATTAAGCAAAGTAACCGGCTTGGCGGATGATATAGCTTTAGTCCACGGCTGGGAACGGGTTCGCATTGTGCCGATTCCCAATCCGACGCAAGGCTCTATTATCGGCATCGAGACGCCTAATCGGGAACCGGTTCCGGTTTTGCTTTTGGATGTATTAAAATCACAGGAATTTAAAGACAATCCGTCGGCAACCGCGTTCGCGCTGGGAAAAAATATCAACGGCAAGAGCATTGTCGGCAATGTGGAACAGTTGCCCCATGTACTGGTCGCCGGGACAACCGGTTCCGGGAAATCCGTCTGCATGAACTGTTTAATAATCAGTATGCTGTGCAAATCCGGACCGGAAAACGTGCGTTTTATCATGATTGACCCTAAAATGGTGGAACTCGCGCCTTATAACGGCATTCCGCATTTATTGATTCCCGTTGTCACGGATCCGAAAAAAGCGTCGGGCGCGTTACAATGGGCCGTGGGGGAAATGTTGCGGCGCTATAAAATATTCTCTGAAAATGGCGTAAAAAAACTGGAAGAATATAACCAGCGCGTAACCGATCAAAATTTAAATCAAAGCCAGAATCAAAATAAACAGTCTGAAACCATGCCGGCTGTCGTCGTGGTAATTGATGAATTGGCGGATTTAATGATCGCGGCGGCGAAAGAAGTGGAAGAATCCATTATGCGTATCGCGC
>CAJOFP010000384.1 GCA_905233795.1 uncultured Oscillibacter sp.
TTTTGCAAAATAATTTTAAAATTCTTGATTTAAAGCGGAATTTTTATAAAATCTTATACCATGTAAGTATTCACTTAAAATTTTTTATACCCGCGTTTCTTCCCGCGCCGGGGAGACGATTAATTTCACGCCCTCTATCCGTTCGATATAAACCCGCGTATCAACCGGGATTGTCAAGCCGTTGAAATTCCGCGCCGACCATGTTTTTCCGTCCACATAAACCGCGCCGTTTTCGTCGTCCACTTCTTCCGTGACTTTGCCTACGCGTCCGAGAACCCGATCCGCGTTTGTACGCGTCGCGGACACGTCCGTGAATTTCTGAACCAGCGGACGCGTCAAGACAAGCGCAATCGCCGACACGAACACAAACGCCGTCATTTGACCCAAAAAGCCGAAGCCCAGCACATTCGCCAGCAGTCCCGCCGCCGCGCCGATGGCGAACCAGATGGACACCAGATTCACCGTCATGGACTCCAGCGCAATCAGCGCGGCGAATAAAACAATCCAGACCAATTTCATACGCGTTCCCCCTCTCTATCATTCTATTATATATATTTCTCTTTTTATATCTCTCTATATTTTTATTTATATTTATTTTTATATTTTTATTTTATCACAGATCAGGCCGGAACGCTATTACAATTTTATAAACTTTTTTATAAACTTTTATTATATTATATTATTATAATAATTATATTTAAATTATAATATTTTAATTTTTATTATTTAAATCCCGCGCCCGGAGATATTTCCGAATCGGCGCGTAACGATCCATGAAAAACAATACGATTAAGCATAAAATCAAGTCTAATAACATGTAACTGCCGTTATATAACAGCGAATAAAACCACGGATTTGTCATGGTCATGCCGAAAAACTCATCCGGCATATATTCCCGCCAGACCGTCGCGCCGGTAATAAAATGACTGAAAAACCGGGCGGACGCGCCCGCAATCGGGCCGAAATACAATCCGCCGGGGAAATTTTTAAACAGTCCGCACAGGCCCAATAAACTGAACGCGATTAAATAATCGCCGAAGATAGATTGCCAGTGCCACGCGTAGAAGCCAAATATTAATTGCAAAATCCCATACGCGACGCTTGCGATCATACCCGGCGCGAATCCCCACCGGAGGCAATAGAAAAATACAGGCAGCATTTCCAGCGTGACGGAGCCGCCCTGCGGAAATTCGTATACTTTCAAAAAGCTCAGAATCTGCGCCAGCGCGATTAAAATCGCCCCTTCGCATAAGGCGCGAATCCGAATATGCGCGTTTAAATTTGAATTTGTTTTCATGCTCAATTTCCTCCCGGTAATATAAAAAATATAAAATATATAAAAAATCGCCTCGCGGATCCGGAAATCTTACCGCGTGACGGAGAGGAAATCAGAAATTGAAATATAAAATAATAAAATCAATATATTTCGCAAGCCGTTTTCTTCCTACGCCGGCATTACCCGGATCAGGTTCAAGGGTTCACGGGCGGATTGTGCCGCGTGTCTCAGCCGGAATAACCTCCCGGCGCCCCTGTTATTCGATTGCGTATCGGCCCAAACGGGCGATTTTTATAAAATTATTATAGCCGGATATAGAAAGTCTGTCAAGAAATAAATTATTTAATTTATTTATATAATTATTTAAATAATTTGAAAGCGAATAAAATATATTATATAATATAAAAAATATCGCGCCAAAATCGGGGGATAAAACGGGATGGAATATATAAAATGCGTAGTGGAGCGGATTACTTATCGAAATCAAGAGAACGGCTATTCCGTCCTGAAATGTCGGATCGGAAGATCACAGGATTTGACGGCGGTTGTGGGGATTATGCCGGATGTACACGTTGGAAGCGTTTTGGCGCTTGGCGGCGAGTGGAAAATAGACGCCAAATACGGGGAACAGTTTTCCGTTGAAAAATGTGAAGAGACAATGCCCGCGACGGCATACGGGGCCGAAATTCGCCAAACGGATTGTAAAACAATTCGGCGAAAATACGCTTGAAATTATCGAACATACGCCGGAGCGTTTGACGGAAGTGCCGGGAATCGGGGAACAGCGCGTCAAGCAAATACAAAAAAGCTGGCAAGAGCAAAAAGAAATCAGAAATATTATGCTTTTTTTGCAAGGTCATGATGTCAGCGCGGCGCACGCGACGAAAATTTATAAAACTTACGGCAACGAGAGCCTTCAAATTGTCCGTGAAAATCCGTATCGTTTGGCGGATGATATTTGGGGAATCGGATTTAAAACGGCGGACACGATAGCCGATAAATTAGGCTTTGCGCGTGACGCGTCTGTCCGATTGCGGAGCGGGTTGCTATACGCTTTGAATCGTTTAGCTGACGACGGGCATTGTTACGCGACAAGGGAAATATTATTAAAAACCGGCGCGGAATTATTAGATTTAAATAATAATTTAGATAATAATTTATTATCGTCAGAACTGGATGACATGATTTCGCGGCGCGATGTAATTCAGGAAAAAGAAACTGACGCGATTTATCTGCCGCCGTTTTATCACGCCGAAATCGGCGCGGCGCGGAGATTGCGGGATATTTTTCAAAGCGCAACGGGAATTAAAATCCATACGGACGGATTATTGAATGAAATACAGGCCGAAACCGGCGTAAATTATGATATTACGCAATTAAACGCGATTGAAATCGCAATTAAGAGCAAGATTTTAATTTTGACCGGCGCTGGGCATTATCACGGCGTTTCAAAGCGCGGGAGCCGAGATTTTACTGGCCGCGCCTACAGGTCGGGCGGCGCGTCGATTGTCTGAGGCGTCCGGCATGGAGGCGAAAACGATTCACAGATTATTGGAAGTCAAGCCGCCGGACGGCTATCAGCGCGGCGCGGACAATCCGTTGAAAGGCGACGTATTAATTTTAGACGAATGTTCTATGATAGATATTATATTATTTTATAATTTATTAAAAGCCGTCCCGGATTCCATGACGCTGATTTTTATCGGCGATATAGACCAGCTGCCCAGCGTGGGGGCCGGCAACGTCCTGCGCGATTTGATAGACTCTGAGAAATTTCCCGTCGTGAGATTAAATAAAATTTTCCGTCAGGCGCAGGAAAGCCGTATTATCATGAACGCGCACAGAATCAACGCCGGGAAATTCCCGGATTTGTCCAACGGCAAAAATACGGATTTTTTCTTCTTGGAACGCGAGAATCCCGAAGACGCCGTGAAAACGATTTTGGATTTAGCGCAAATCCGTCTGCCCCGCGCATGGAAAATTCCCCCCGGCGATATACAGATTTTAACGCCCACACGCCGGGGAATCGCCGGGGCGTCGAAATTAAATCAGGTCTTGCAATCCGCGCTCAATCCCGCTTCCCGTGATTTCTATCAAGATTTTCCCGGCGATTTTTCCCGTAATATTTCCCGCGATTTCTATCAAGATTTATCGCAAAATATGACCTTAGAATCAG
>CAJOFP010000385.1 GCA_905233795.1 uncultured Oscillibacter sp.
TACAGCCCTCGGCCTTTAATACAGCCGCCATAAACACAGATTGCGCGTCCGTGGGAAATCCCGGATACGGCGCGGTTTTCACCGTCTCGCGGGGGGCTTTCAAACGCCGTCCCGGATCGCGTTTGATTCCGATTCCGTCAGAATTTGCGATAATTTCACAGCCGCATTCCCTCAAACGCGATAAAATCACGGCCATATCTTTTTCACGGGCGTTTTTCAAAAAAATCTCGCCGCCCGCCGACGCCGCCGCGTATAAATACGTCGCCGCCACAATTCGATCCGGCATAACCCGATAAGTACAACCACGCAAGCCGCGAAATTTATTATTATTATTTAATTTATTATTTAATTCCCCGGCTTGATTATTATTATTATTTTTATTATTAATTATAATTATATCGCTTCCCGCGCCGGTTATATCCGCGCCGCAGGCGTTCAAAAAATCCTGTAAATCTATAATTTCCGGTTCTCTCGCGGCGTTTGAAATCCGCGTAACGCCCGACGCCCCGCACGCCGCGAGCATTAAATTTTCCGTCGCGCCCACGGACGGCGTGGATAAAACAATCTCACAGCCCCGTAAACGCGCCGTTTCGCAATTCAATTCCCCGTGGTCTTCCCGAATCGCAACGCCCATTTCCCGCAGGCCGGACAAATGCAAATCAATCGGACGCGGCCCCAGTTCACAGCCGCCCGGCATACTGCATACGGCTTTCCCGAATCGCGCCAGTATCGCGCCCAAAAATATCACTGACGACCGCATTTGCCGCGTTAAATCTTCCGACACGCGCCAATTATTGATATATTTCGCGTTGATAATCAAATCATCGCCGTCCCAGACCGTCTGACAGCCCAGCGATTTTAAAATTTTAATCGACATTTCCACGTCACGCAGTTTGGGACAGCGTAATAATTTAACCGGCTCCTGATTCAAAATCGACGCCGCCAGAATCGGCAATACGCTGTTTTTCGCGCCCTGTATCCCCGTATCCATAACTGTTCCGTTTTCATTTTTTATTTCCCCCGGATAATTATAATAAATTTTATTATTTTTATATATTTATCCTATGGGAAATTTTTTATCATGGTTACAGGCTTTTTATATTAATTTTATATAATTATAAATTATTATAAATATTATAAATTATTATAAATTATTATAAATTATAAATCGTCTCTAAAATGCGTTCCGTGGCGTCGGGGACGCCCAAGGCCGCCATGGATTGCGACATGTGATTTAATTGCTTTAAATCCCGCGTGATTTTCGCCGCCGTCTGGAATAATAAAGCGCCCGTGCAATCCTGTTCGGATAATACTACAGCTCCGCCGGCGTCCTCCAACGCTTTCGCGTTTTTCTCCTGATGATGATTTGTCACGAAAGGCGACGGGACTAAAATCGCCGGAACGCCTAACGCCGTCAGTTCGCTGAGTGTGGACGCCCCCGCCCGTGAGATTACCAGATCCGCCGCCCGCATGACGACAGACATATTATATATATACTCTAAAATATTTATATCCTGATTAATTATAATATTATTAATATTATTATTTTTATTATTAATATTTATATTTATATTTTTTTCGCGTAATAGATTTAAAATCATGGGAAAGCCGTCTTTTCCGGCGGCGTGATAGTGATAAAACGGCGTCTTGACGCTTTCCAGCGCGATAAAATCCGCCATCACGCGATTCATCCCCGACGCCCCAAGCGATCCCCAGAACGATACGATAAAGGGCTTATTTAAATCTAAATTTAATTCCCGTTTCGCCTCTTGTTTTGTTTTTATAAAAAAATCGCCCCGAACCGGCGTCCCGGTAATCACGACTTTGTCCGGGTTTTTATAACCGTTCCGCGCCGCCTCAAATCCGGTCATGATTTTATCCGCATACGGCTCTAATAATTTCGTCGCCAAGCCGGGTATCATATTCGATTCATGTACCGCCGTGGGAATCCCGGCCTTATGCGCCGCTTTTACCGCCGGATAACTCGCGTAACCGCCCGTGCCAATCACGACATCGGGTTGAAATTCGCGTAAAATCGCCCGCGCCTCTCCCGGCGAACGGATTAAATTTATAATAGATATAAAATTATGCCGGATTTCTTTGGGCTGAAAAGACCGGTGAAAACTGGATATATGCACGGCTTTGAAATCATATCCGGCTTTTTTTATCAAATCGCGTTCCAGACCGCGATCCGCGCCGACGAATAAAAATTTCGCGTCCTGATTATCCTCACGAATCCGCCGCGCCAACGCCAACGCCGGGTTGACATGTCCCGCCGTCCCGCCGCAGGTGAACAATACGCGATTTAATTTTTTTATTTTCCGCGCCAGACCCGCCGCCCCCTTTTTTTATATTTTATTTTATTATTTATTAATTTTATAATAAATCAAACAAGAAAACAATCTGATTTTGTCGGGAACCGGAAAATAATATAAAAATTTATATTTATACGCGAGTTTAAATCCGCAATCCCCCCGTCAACGCCTAACGGCGTTGACACCCCCCTTTAACAAGGGGGGCAATCACGAAAGCTGAATCCCCAAGCCCCCCTTGTCAAAGGGGGGTGGCGCTCTAATTTGGGATAGGTTTTAAATATCCTGCTCGTCCACAACGTGAGCTTTGATTAAGTTCGTGGCGACCGTATTGCCCAGCGGGACGCCGGCGGTAATTACAATAATATCGCCGTGTTTCGCCAATTTTTCTTTTAACGCGATTTCGGACGCGAGTGAGAAAATACGATCCGTGGAATTGACTTCGCCGGTCAGGAACGGCAATACGCCCCAGCTGATCGCCATTTGCCGCCGTACTTTTTCGCGCATGGTCAGCGCGGCGACAGGACACGCCGGACGGAAACGGCAAATCATACGCGCCGTATGCCCGGAACTGGTCGCCGTGACAATCGCGGCGGCGTTCAAATCTTTCGCCGTTAAACAGCAAGTATGCGTGATCGCGTCGTTAATATTCGCGTCGGGATTTAATCCGCTTTCTTGGAACTGACGCCAGAAATCAATCGAATTTTCGGCCTCCGTCACGATATTTTGCATGGAATTTAACGCCTCTCGCGGATATTTTCCCCCAGCGGTCTCGCCCGATAACATAACACAGCTCGCGCCGTCAAATACGGCGTTGGCGACATCCGACACTTCGGCGCGGGTCGGTCTCGGATTTCTCATCATGGAATCCAGCATTTGCGTCGCTATAATCACCGGCTTCCCGGATTTTAACCCTTTTTGAATCATATTTTTTTGCAATATCGGCACTCTCGCGGCGGGAATCTCCACGCCCAAATCCCCACGCGCTACCATAATGCCGTCCGACGCGTCTAATATTTCGTCGATATTATCCACGCCCTCCTGATTTTCTATCTTCGCTATAATTTTAATCAAATCGCCGCCGTTTTCGTGTAATACTTTTCTGATTGACTCGACATCCGACGCCTGACGCACAAAAGAAGCCGCGATAAAATCAAAATCGTGTTGAACGCCGAATTTAATATCATCAATATCGCGTTCCGTCAGCGCGGGCAGTCTGATATGCGCGCCCGGAATATTAATCGACTTATTCGCCGATAAAACCCCGCCGTTAATGACTTGGCAGATAATATCCGGCGCTTTGATTTCTTTTACCTCAATTCCGACCAATCCGTCGTCGATTAAAATTTTCTGTCCGATTTCGACTTCATTCGCCAAATCCGGGTAAGTAATCGAAACCAGACCGGCGTTGCCGATCACGTCATCGCCGGTCAATATAAACTCGTCCCCGGCTTTTAATTCCACTGTCGGCGTGTCGAAAGACCGGATACGGATTTCCGGGCCGCGGGTGTCTAAAATCGTCGCCACCGGATAACTCATCGAATCGCGCACGGACGTAAACATATTTAAACGCGCCAAATGTTCTTTATGCGATCCGTGTGAGAAATTAAATCTCGCGGCGTTCATGCCGCCCCGGATCAGATTCCGGATTAAATCCGGGTTATCCGTGGACGGGCCCAGCGTGCAGATAATTTTCGTCTTGCGCATAATTTTTTCCTCCCGCGTTTTAAAATTTTTATATATTTTTTTATATAAAATATATAACGCTGTCAAGAAATAAATATAAATAAAATATAAATATTTTCAGGTCCGCGCCTCTTCCGGCACAGGCAATCCAAGCAAATAATAAGCGTTTTCCAGTTCCTGCGCGGCCTCTTCATGACGGTTAAAATAAGACAGAATCGCGTAACGCTGATAGCGATACGACGGAAGATACGGGTCTAATTCTATGGCGGCCTCAATTTCCCGCAGGGCTTTTTCATATTGATTTAATTCAATCCGAATGACAGATTCCTGTGCGTGGAGGGAAGCCTGATAAGCGTGATTATCTATTTCATTTATTTCATCCGATTCCGTTTCGGCGTCCTGAGCTCCCATATTTATATAAAAATCCGGGCTGTTATATAACATATTTTTTACGTTTTGCCGCGCCTGATGTTGAAACGC
>CAJOFP010000386.1:0-1937 GCA_905233795.1 uncultured Oscillibacter sp.
CTGTCAATCCGTGTCCGGACGGCAATTCCCGGCTGGAATCCGTAAACTCTACGCAAATCGACATATTAGCGACCGTATCCAGATTATTTCTTACATATTTTTCATCCCACGAAATGCCGTTCGCCTGCCATACGTCATGACCCGGATGAATCGAATGCAAAGCCGCCCGGATTTTCAGACGACCCGGAATATCGCTTTTAGACGATATTTCCACAATTTTCACATCCGGCGAAATTTCTTTATTGATTCTATTCATATCTATATTTATATTATCTTTTATATTATCTATTTCACTTCACCCGCCTTTATCCGCTTGGCTTCGGCGCGACGTTTCCGCCGTTGGTTTTGCCTTGCACATTCGTCGGATTGTCCGTATCTTCCGACGGTCTGCCGCCGCTATTATTATTATCACTATTCGCGGCGTCTCTCGATATTGTAAACGATGTCTTATGCACAGGAAAACGATTTTCAAAATCCTGTTCCCGCTCATATTCCATCAAAGCAATATAATTATCCGGCGACATTCCCGTCGCCGCGATCCATGCCGTTAGACTGCCTTTGCCTCTGGCGTATAAATCGCTCATGTAACCGACCATTTTGTCACGATTGACCAGCGTCACGGGTAAAATATATAACTCAATACGGCATGACGAATCCCGAATAATATTTTTATTCAGGACTTTATTCAACTCTTCCACAATATCCGTAATCCAGCCGTATACATTCGCCGCGACAAGTTCAAGATTTAAATTCGCCGTGGCGTAATTGCCGCTGGCCGAACCGTCCAGAGCGGCGGCGGAGAATCCAATATCTTTATTAATATCTTCTTTAATGGCGTTTTCGTTTTTCTCGTCCAATAAAGACAAATCTATCGGAATCCGGTCTAACTTCGTCCCGGACGCCAAAGAGAAAAACGCTATCCCGGAACCGTTCTGATTATGCGTATTCAACGCGTTTTTAATTAAATTATGCTGATCCTGTTGCTGTTGCGAACTCAGCGCGGACGTGCCTTTCGTCTTGCCCTCCGGATACGTCTGATAAATAATCTGATTGTTCACGCCATCCAGTACGCCGCGTTTCGTGTCAATAAAATACTGCGCGTAGGCGGCGTCATCCAGCGCGGCGATTGCGAACGGCAAACCATACGGATCGTTAATTTCGCTCTTAATCTTCGTGACAATCGTTTTATGATTATCTAAAATCAGCCATTCGCCGTTTAATTTATTTTCACTGTAATTTTTCCAGCCGTTTTGAATCTCACGCGGAAAGCCTTTTAATTTTCTCTCCCTGACCTCATCATCCGCGAATCCGTCAAAATATCGCAAATCAAACGCGATTACATAACTGTTATTGCGTCGCCCGATAATCCTGACATATTCAATCGGAAGCGGAATGACAGCCGCGTTCATATCAAACGCGCTTAACTCCACAATCCGCCCGACTTCCCAATCCGTCAGAGATACGCGGCGTTCACGCGGACATTCGGCGATTTCCAGATAGGCCGCGTACATACCGTCGCGGGCGTCTTTGAAAATCGCGTCACGGATCATTTCCTTATAACGAATCGTATTCAACGCGGCTTGCGCTTTCGCCCTGTTTTTATCATAATCCTTTTTCGCGCTTTTTACGCCGCGTTTGGCGACGATTACGCCGTCCAGCGTATACAAAGATTTCAAATAATCAATCGCCGTTGAAATTACGCCGTTTGTGGAATACGCCCACCGCGATAACTCGCGCAGTCGTTTTATATTCGCCATCGGATTGCGCATAAAATCACGAATATCCGCGATATTATACGCGCAGCCGCTGTAAAAAACAGAACGGGCGTACACATCCTGCGTCGCCCATCCGCCCTGATTTTGATTTGTCTCAGCATTGTTAAAAACCGCCGCGTTTTGTTCAAATCGTCCGCGTTTGAAAATATCAAAAAATCCCAA
>CAJOFP010000386.1:1949-3723 GCA_905233795.1 uncultured Oscillibacter sp.
ATATTCATAATCTGAACTGTCAGACAAGGCGTCCTGTTCCAGTAATCCGGCGAAGTAATTGCCGTAAGAAATCGACGTGTATCTGTCTTTCCTGTTATTCGGATTTGTGATTCTAATCAAGCCGGTCTGTTCGCCCCGGTCGTACTCCAAATCAATCGTCTCGTTGATAAAAGCCGCCGTTTCTCTGTATGGCGCTTCAAAATATAATTGCGTTTCCGCGTCCAGCGCCGCCGTGTACTCTTTGCCGACAAATTTTCCAAGCTCTATTTCCGCTTCCGTATCGCTGATCAAAAAATCAATCATGCCGGAGTTTAACACGTCCCGCATGGCTACCGCAATATCACTGTTTAACGGCAAACTCGCTTTGATAGAATATAAATTCTCAACAGCCCCGGCGATTTGAATCCGATCCGCGACAGCCGGGTCGTTCATACACCGCCACGGCGGATATTCTATATTGCGATTTTCATCATAAATCACTTTCGCCAGCATATCATAAACCGGCAATCCCTGCGAACGCGTATCTAAAACGCAATAATCCGCCTGAAAATCAGTATATAATTGCTTGATTCTGACGGCTTGCCGCATAGTCTCGCCGCCGTGAACGGCTTCCATATAGACGACCTGCCGCCGATAGCCTTTTTTGACTTCCGTATGAGAGCCGTTAATATCATGCGATTGGCTTATATAGCTTTCCGGCAATAATCTTATACAGGCATAAACGGAATTGTCATTATTTTTATTGGCTTCCATCGCTATATCACAGGATATGATACGAATCTCGCCGTTTTGTTTCGGTATGGCATACGGGTTTTTTACTTTCATCAAAACATCATCGTCACGGCGCGGATAAAACGCCCGCTTCAAACGGCGATTTTTATTTAACTCCTCAAAGCTGAAAAACGCCTTTGTATTTTCCGCCAGCATTTGATTTAAATACTCTATCGCCCACGACGACGGGTCCAAATCGCGCTTTTCCTTTCGCATAAACTCTATAGTTTTAATCCCGCTTTCGATTGCGATACTATAATCCATAGCGATTACACACGATTTTTTGTCCGCCAGCATACTTTTTGTGAAATCCTGAATCAGTCTCCACATCCAGTGGCTTTGATACCACGCCGAACTGATATAAATAGACTTCATCGGCTCTTTCAAATCCGAATATTCCGGCAGTTTCAAAAAATCCGCCTGACGCACAATCAAAAACGGCGATAAAACGCTGTCTATCACATATTTTGAAATCATGCGAAATTCCTCATACACAAGAACCGTGGCGCGATAACCGCGCGCGTTCTCAGACGCCGGAACGACAACGATAGAACTCCCGTTTTTAAACACTACTTCAATATCAGCCTGACTGTCTTTGATCGTCAAAATCTCTATCCGCAAGAGCGGCGATTTCGGCATTAGCTCTTTTTTGATTTTTTCCGACACAATCAGCCGCGCCTGTTTCTTTGTGGACGACGCGATCACGATTCTCGCGCCGGGACGCAAAATCGCCTCTTTACAGGCGTAAACGGCAATCAAAAACGACTTCGCGGCGGATCGCGCCGCGACAATACAGAATGACGGAAAAAATTCCATCAGGTATAAAATAATATGCTGATATAAATGCAATTTAATTCCCAGATAATGCTCGACAAATCGTCCCGGATTGCGTCTATAAAACGTAATCCATATCAGCAAACGCCGGACATTTTCGGACTTATAAAGATAATGCGTAGACGGAAAATTTTCATGAATTTGAGACTGACGACGGTCAAGAGACGGT
>CAJOFP010000387.1 GCA_905233795.1 uncultured Oscillibacter sp.
AACGCCGGTTTGTTCCATCAAGCCGAAAGATTTTAAATATTCATAATATTTTTCCGTCCCCAGACTTAAACCCATAGATATAAACGCCGGGTTGCACGAATTTCCTGTGGCCGTCTTTAAATCCTGCGAACCGTGCCCGGAGTGATTAGAACATCTAATCGGCTTATTCCATCCCGGAACCATGATAGACCCGGAACAATAAAAATTGCTGTTTGTATTAATTACGCCCTCTTCCAACGCCGCCGCAAGCGTAATCGGCTTAAACGTCGATCCCGGCTCATATGTCGAGTCAATACATTTATTGCGCCATTGCGTACCGAGCGCGGAACTCACCGCCGCCGCCCGCGCCGCCGCGTATTCTTCCTCCGTGTTATAGCTATTTTTATTCTCCTCAATTTCTTGTAATTTTTCCTGCAATTTTTGATTCAATACGTTATCCAATACCACGCCGTATTGATTGGAATCATAATTCGGATACGACGCCATACCGAGTATCGCGCCGCTATTGACATCTAATATAATGCCCGTGCCGCCGTTCGCCGCGTCGTATCGTTCTAACATCGACTTGACGCCTTTTTCCAAATAAGACTGTACTGTGACATCCAGCGTCAATATTAAATTATCGCCGTTTTTCGCGTCGTAATACTGCTCATATTGATATAATAAATCAATACCCGCCGCGTTTTTCGCCGTGACGGTCAAGCCCGACACGCCTTGCAAATCCGATTCATATTTCGATTCCAGTCCGACGCCGCCTACATTCTCCCCGTTCACAAAGCCGACTACATTCGCCGCCAAACTGCTATACGGATAATATCTTTTTGTATCCGGCTGGAGCCATACGCCCTGTAAGCTCTTGGGACTGGACTTTCTGTCTGATAATAAAACGCGTTTGCCCGCGCTGTTGACCATTGTCAACTCGTTGCCCTCTTCGTCGATCCAGCCGTCTATAAACTGCCGTACCTGATCCGAAATTTCGCGCTCGGCTTTTTTCTTAATCGTCTCATATTGCGACCATGTTTTCTCCATACGCTTTTCGATTAAATCCTGATCTATATCTAAAATCCGGCTTAATCCCCGCGCTATATATTTCTGATCTAAAATCTTAACCGGGATATATTCCGTCCCGTTTTTTTCGGCGTCGGCTTTGGCTTTCGCCGCGCTTTCCTCCTGTACCGTCTCCGCTGACGCCGATACCGCCAACGGGAATCCGTTCCGATCATAAATCGAACCCCGTGACGCGTCCACCACGACGCTTCTTGTCTGCTGACGCGACGCCCGCGCCAATAACGCCTCATGCTGATTAATCTGCAAGTCATATAATTTGAAAAATAACGCCGCGAAAGTCGCCATCCCCAATAAAAACATCATCCAGACTGTACGGGTCTGAATCACGCGATTGGCTCTTCTGGCGCTTTCCCCGGCGCGTTCCTGTTTTTTCACGTTTTTATTTTTATTTAAATTTTTATCTAAATTCTTATTCAAATCTTGCTCTAAATTCTCATTTTTTCCCGTCTTTTTTAAACTCATCCAATCAAGCGGCGAAAATCGCGCCATGACCGTTCCCCCCTTACGCGATTTATTATATTATATTTTATTTTATATTATCAATATATAATATATATTATTATTTTATATATTTTATTATCTATTTTATTCTATATTTTATATTATATTTATTTTATATTTTATAAAATCCCGCCGGGAGATTAAAAATCCCGTGGGAAAAGCAAAGGGAACGGGGAGACGCGCCCCCCGTTCTCCTGTCATTTTTCATATAATTTTAATTATACGGCGTTTACATAAAATTTTTTAACTTTTTTTAATTAAAAAATTCACGAACCGCCTCAAAGCCGTCTTTGGCGCAGAGCAATAACCCGCGCCCGAAACCGCTTTCTTCCTCATGATATACGATTACGCTGTCACCTTCGGACAGGTCCATATAGCCGACCTGACTGCCGCTCGGTTTTGTCATTCCGGCGGCTTCCGCCGCTTCCTGTACGCTGGCGCGGTCAAACATTCTCTCATATTGGGCGTCTAATAAAACGTGTTGCGATTCCAGTTCGTTCAACTGGCTTTTCAGCCTTACCGTCTCGGACGACAACCGCGTCAACTCAATGTATCCCATTAACAGCAGAATCGCCATACACGCGACCGCCGCCGTACTCAGAATGCCCAAAATCGGAATATGTGTCCGCGCTTTTTCCCGCTGACGGACTCGCGCCTTGGCCGCGTTACGGGGTCGGACGCCGATCTGACCCATTGTCCGGACTTCTCCGGCCTGTTCCAGTTCTCTCCGGCGGACAGCCCAATCCAGTTCCCGAACCAGACTTCCCCCGGATACGCCTCCCCGCTCATACCGCTCCTTGGCAGCCGCAAGAGCCATAAGCGATCCCTCCTTTCTGATTTTTTCAATTTTTATTCCAAAAAGCCGGAAGTTTTATAAAATCAAAACTATAAACCCGCGTTTTTATAATATTATATTATATTATATTCATAATTATATTATCAATATAATCATAATTCTACTTGAAATATATTCATAAACCCGCGTTTTTATGATTTTTATTTTTTTATATCTCCCGTCTTTCGGATGACAAAATAATAAGGCCGGAATAAAATATGATATAATTCTAATTTTTTAAATATTTTTATATTTTTCAAAAGCCACGCGATCACAAGCGGCCCGGCGACGCCTAATATAAATATCAGCGATACCACGCCGTACTCGTTCCAGCCCCTGTGCGCGAACGCCGCCCGTCCCGCTGTGACGAAATAAGTGTGCAGGATGTAAATTTCCAAAGAATATCCGCCGAGGCGCGTCAAAACCGGATTTTCACCGATGATTGGATATTGCCGAAACAGCAGGAATAAAAACAGCGAAACGCCGCAAGCGATAATGATATTTCCAACCGGAATCGTGCTGTAAGGTCTGTAATTTCTGAAAGCGATCAAAAGTCCCGCCGACGCGAACGACGATAAAATCACGCCGGTTATTTTAGCGAAACGCGTTTTT
>CAJOFP010000388.1 GCA_905233795.1 uncultured Oscillibacter sp.
TATATAATCCGCGCATTTGATTATATCTAAATTATGCTCAATAACGATTACCGTATTGCCTGCGTCCGTAAGCCGCTGTAAAACATATAATAATCTTTTCACGTCGTCCGGGTGTAATCCCGTTGTGGGTTCGTCTAAAATATAAATCGTCCGTCCGGTCGCCTGTCTGGACAGTTCCGTCGCCAGTTTCACTCTCTGCGCCTCTCCGCCGGATAATTCCGTGGACGGCTGTCCGAGTTTAATATAACCAAGTCCCACATCGTGAAGCGTTTCCAGACGGCTTTTTAATTTCGGCAACGCCGCGAAAAATATTAAAGCCTCGTCTACTGTCATGTCCAATACTTCCGCGATATTTTTGCCTTTATAGCGTACTTCCAGCGTCTCATGATTATATCTTTTGCCGTGACAGACTTCGCACGGGACAAAAACATCCGGTAAAAAGTGCATTTCGATTTTTAACACGCCGTCCCCGCAACACGCCTCACAGCGTCCGCCCCGGACGTTAAAACTGAATCTTCCCGGACCGTAACCCCGGCTTTTGGCGTCCTGCGTAGCCGCGAATAAATTTCTTATATCCTGAAATAAACCCGTATACGTCGCCGGATTTGACCGCGGCGTCCGTCCGATCGGACTTTGATCGATATTAATCGCCTTGTCCAGATATTCCAGACCCTGTATTTTTTTGCATTTCCCCGGACGGATTTTCATCCGCATTAAATCCGCGCCCAGACGTTTAAATAAAATTTCGTTTACAAGCGACGATTTCCCGCTGCCCGATACGCCCGTTACGACAGTAAATACGCCCAACGGAAAATTAATATTAATATTACGCAAATTATTTTCCGCCGCGCCTATAATTTTCAAATATTTCCCGTTTCCGGTTCGACGCTTTTCCGGAACCGGGATTTTTTCTTTGCCGGATAAATATAATCCCGTCAGCGAATTTGGATTTCGCATAACCTCTTCCGGCGTCCCCGCCGCCACGACTTCGCCGCCATGTACGCCCGCGCCGGGGCCTATATCGACTAAATAATCCGCCGCCCGCATGGTCTCTTCATCGTGTTCGACGACCAAAAGCGTATTGCCCAAATCGCGTAATTCTCTTAACGTCGCCAATAATTTAGAATTGTCTCTTTGATGCAAACCAATCGACGGTTCGTCTAATATATATAAAACCCCCGTCAAAGACGATCCAATCTGTGTCGCCAATCTGATTCTTTGACTTTCGCCGCCCGATAAAGTACCGGCGGAACGGCTTAAAGTTAAATAGCCCAGTCCGACGGATTTTAAAAATTTTAATCTTGAATTAATTTCTTTTAATATGCTTCCGGCGATTAAATTTTGCTGATCCGTTAATTTTAAATTTTCAATCCAGTTCAATTCATCTTCCACGGACAGAACCGTAAAATCATAAATATTCTTATCGCCGACCGTCACGGCCAACGCTTCTTTACGCAATCTCCGGCCTTTACACGACGGACAGGGCGACTCCGACATTAATTCTTCTAATTCCCGTTTGTTTGAATCGCTTTGCGTTTCTCTGTAACGCCGTTCGATATTTTCACAAATTCCCTCAAACGATTGATATAAAACCCCTTTTCCTCGCGGCTGATCATAATTTAATTCTAATTTTTCGCCTTTCGTCCCGTGTAATATAATATTTTTCATATTTTTTCGACAACGCCTCAAAATACATACGCGATATGCCGTCCGAGCGAATCGCGTTCCATCCGGTCGCCTGAATCGCGCCGTCCATAATCGACAAATTTTCATCCGGGATAATTAAATTTACATCCGCTTTCATCCGAACGCCCAGACCCGCGCAGGTATTACAAAATCCGAACGGATTATTAAACGAAAACATCCGCGGCGTCAATTCCTCAATCGAGATTCCGCAATCCTCACAGGCATAATTTCTTGAGAATAAAATATCCTGTTCATCCTGAACCAGATTTGCGATCACTAAACCGCCGGATTGCGTCAGCGCCGTTTCCACACTGTCCGCCAATCTCTGGCGAATATCCGGGCGGATAATCAATCTATCTATAATAATTTCGATATTATGCTTTTGATTTTTATCTAATTTAATCTCTTCATCCAGTTCATATAAATTCCCGTCAACCCGTACACGGACATAACCGGATCGTTTCGCGCTTTCAAATATTTTCAAATGCTCGCCTTTTTTACCCCGTATCACAGGCGCCATAATCTGAATGCGCGTCCCCTCCGGGAAAGCTAAAATCTGATCAATCATCTGATCGACGCTCTGTTGCCGGATTTCTTTCCCGCATTGGGGACAGTGCGGCGTACCGGCCCGCGCCCATAATAATCTTAAATAATCATATATTTCCGTAACCGTCCCGACTGTCGATCTCGGATTTTTACTTGTCGTTTTCTGATCAATCGAAATCGCCGGGGACAATCCCTCAATCGAATCGACATCCGGCTTTTCCATCTGTCCCAGAAACATTCTCGCGTAAGACGACAACGACTCAACATAACGCCGCTGTCCCTCGGCGTAAATCGTATCAAACGCCAATGACGATTTGCCCGACCCGGACAAGCCCGTCATGACGACTAATTGATCCCTTGGAATCGTCAAGTCAATATTTTTTAAATTATTGGCGCGCGCGCCTTTGATTATAATTTTATCCCGCATGAATCGCCAAATCTCCTTATTTTCATTATATTTTTTCCATATTCGCAATTTGAAAATTATATTATACTATCCTGATTCTGTCAATCATATATTATAAATTATCAATATTCAATCAATATCATGATCTATCAAACACGCGGGAAACGGACGGATTTTTCATGACAAAACGATTTTTATTTCATCATATTCTATTAGGCGCCGGATTAAGCATGGACGCTTTTTCTATTTCTATCGCAAACGGCATTTATAATCCAAATATGCCAATATATTATATTTTTTTCATCGCCGGCGTTTACGGCATATTTCAGGCCGTTATGCCTATAATCGGCTGGCTTTGCGTCCGTATGGCGTCCCAACAGTTTACTTATTTTCATAATTTTATCCCGTGGATCGGCGCGGCGCTTCTCGGCTTTATCGGCTTTCAAATGATTGTTGAATCCGAATCGCCGCAAGATAATTTCAATAATTTAAATAATTTAAATTATATCCATCAAAACGCCGGCGAATATTTTCATTTTATCGCTTTCAATCCGGTAATTTTACTCCTGCAAGGCGCGGCGACTTCTATGGACGCCTTGGAAAGCGGAACAAGGAATTGTACGATCTGGAAATCGAACCGGAAGAAGCGGAAATTGTCCGCAGAATTTATGATCTGGCGGACCGGTACGGTTACGGGGGCAGAAAAATCTCTACGACCCT
>CAJOFP010000389.1 GCA_905233795.1 uncultured Oscillibacter sp.
GAAGAAAAAATGATACTTCTACCCTCAAGTCAAATCCTGACTACGATAATGCTATGAGGGTCTACAAGGTTTTCGCTTACGTTTCGGGGACGGTTTCATATACGGACAGATAGGCGCGGAGAATACGACGCAGGGACGCCTCAATGTCCATCTTCCCGTCGCTCAGACACCATTCAAACACACAGCCTTTCACTATTGTGCAGATGTCGACGCTGACAAGATGGGCGTCCGTTTCTTCCCGCAGGACGCCCAGACGGACCGCCTCCAGAATTTCCCGTTCACAGCGCGCCATTACGGTTCTCGTCTGAAATTTTCCGTCCTCTTCCCCCATGTACGCCGAAAGCGCCTGATTTCCAGCCGTATAGAAACTCTTCAGAAATTCCTCTCCCAGTTCCATATAACGCCCAATCAGATGCGTATAGAGTTCAAAAATCCGATCCGCGATCCGGTTCGCCGGGATTTCCAGCGAACAGGCGTCAAACGATTCCTCCCGCACAAAGTACATCAAAAGATCATCTTTGTTGCGAAAATGGTGATAAAACGTCCCAATCGACACATTCGCTTCCTCGCAGACATTCCGCACCGTTACCTCATCCGCGCCATACTTCCGGATTATTTCCACGGCGGCGGCAATGATTTTTTCTTTTGTTTCTCCCGTGTCCGCCGATTTTGGCGGGCGTCCGCGTTTTCCGGTCATAACGTCCTCCTTCCATTTTTTAAAAACCTGAATTTCCTCTTGACATCATATCACAGACGGCGTATAATTGCAATAGAACGTGTTCTATTATAATTATATTATTTTTATTTTATGGAGGAGTTGCGATTATGAAAATCACTTACTGGTCGGATTACGCCTGCCCGTTCTGCTATATCGGGGAAACGCGTATGAAACAGGCCATGAAAAATCTGAACATGGACGCGGTTATGGAGATGAAAGCGTTTGAACTGGACCCGTTCGCGGGGAAAGAAGTCGCGGAGCCCACTGTGGAGCGGTTCGCCCGGAAATACGGTCTGTCGAAAGAGGCGGCGCGGGCCCGGATTGACGGGATTTCCCAAATGGGGCGGGAGTGCGGACTGGATTTCCGCTACGCCGAAACGCGGTATACCAATACGTTTGACGCCCACCGTCTGACAAAGCTGGCGGTTGAAACGGGCGGAGCGGAACTGGCGGATCGGATTTCCGAACGCCTGTACCGCGCCTATTTCACGGAAGAACGGGAACTGGCGGATCATGACGTTCTCTGTAAAATCGCTTCCGAAGAGGGCATGGGAGATGTCCGGGATTTTCTGCGTTCCGACCGTTACGCGGATGAAACGCGACTGGATGAGAGGGAAGCGCAAATATACGGCGTCAGCGCGGTTCCGTATTTCGTCATTAACGGACGTTACGCCGTTCCCGGCGCGATGCCCGTTGAGGAACTGGAGCGCGTATTACAAAAGGCGGAGGAGGAGAGCGCGGTTTCCGGGCGGGGTATGACCTGCGGACCGGACGGATGCCGGATCGCGGATCACAAATGATTTACGAAATACCTGTTCAGGGTTATTTCTCCGTCAACTGCTATTTTTTGATAGACGACGCGACGGGGCATGGATTTCTGATTGATCCCGGCGCGGAGGGAGAGGCGCTTGCGCGTATTATCCGGGAGCGGGGATGGACGATAGAAAAAATTCTGCTTACCCACGGGCATTTTGACCATACCGGCGGCATTGAGGCCATTCGCCGGGAAGTTGACATCCCCGTTTTCATTCATGAGAACGGGGAGCGTTATCTTACGGACCCCCGACTGAATCTCTCTCATTTCTGCGGACCGGACGTGATTGTCCGCAACGCGAATTTTTTGCGTGACGGGGATACGATTTCCACACACGGAAACGCCGCCTGTACTTTACTGCGCGGCGGAACAGGCGGCTTTCGTAGGAGACACGATTTTCAAAGGCGGTCCGGGAACAGATCAGTATCCGGGCGGAAACCGGATACAGCTGACGCAAAGCATTAGAAACCGTATTCTCCGTCTGCCGGGAGATACGGTTCTGTATTCGGGGCATTCGGAGCCGACGCGGGTAAGTGAGGAGTATCCTCTTTATTGTTGAAAATTTATTACGCGACTGTCTGAAAGAATCAGCGTGAGGGTTACAAATCCGTAAAAGTAACCGCCCAATGCCAACGCCGTTCGTAAAAATCGTTATCCCGCAAGTCGTACATATACGGCGCGCCGGTGTCGCTCCAGCAGACATCGACGTTCAGCCATACGCCGTCTAATCGGACTTTGTTCCAGCAGTGACCG
>CAJOFP010000390.1 GCA_905233795.1 uncultured Oscillibacter sp.
GATCATGATGAAGAAGAAAACGGCGCTGATTTTGGGCGCGGCGGCGGGCGTATGCCTGTATCTGTTGGGATACGGTCACGGACATCGGCGCGGAAAGACGATGTATGTCTCTCCTCCGCGCAAACGCCGGTTCGCTTCAGACGGCGACTTTTAAGAGAACGAATCCAGACGCGAGGAAACGGGCGTCATAATAATCGGAATAAAATGATAAAAGGAACAAAAACGGGAGGAAATCGATATGAAAAAGACGACGGCGTGTTTTCTGACGGCGGCTGTAATGGCGGCGTTCGGATTGTGTCTGACCGGATGCGCCGGACGCGGCGGGACGGAAATTCCCGACGCGGGGCGGGAACAGGGTCTGGAATTGACTGACGGCGGCGGTCTGTTCGCGGGCGGAAGCGGCGCGGAGGACGATCCGTGGCTGATCACGACAGCGGAGGCTCTGGACGCTGTGCGGAACGATCCAAACGCGCATTACCGTCTGGGCGCGGACATCGATCTGTCCGGCGAAATATAAATATGAATAAATTGTAAATTTTTAAGAAATTTTTATTTTCATCTTGCAAATAGTATGAATATATTATATAATATTTTAATAATTTTTTTGGTTTTTAAAATGATTTAAGGTGATTTACTATGGAAATTGAGAATTTTGTAAAGAAAAAAAGCAACAATTACATGAGCTGAAGGGCAATATTGCGGTCAGTAATTTAATTTTAATCAACAAAGATCTTGACCGTTTGTTGGAAATTCAAAAATTATTATCTATCCAAAAATATAGATTGGCATTTATTGGCGCTCCCAGTTCGGGGAAAACGACAACCATCTGCAATTATTTAAATCTTATAGATGACGATTTAATTGGTAAGCCGTATGCAAATATTGAACTCTTTAATGTCGGGTCAGGAAGGACAACTGCTTTTGAGGTTCATTATCAGATCGGCGATCAAACAATGTTTAAGCTCTATCCGATGAGTATAGATGATCAGGAAGTTTTAATTCGTGATTATTGCGAATCTATCTGGAATCTGGCGTTATCCATAGATACGGGGGATGATTCGCAGTCGGAATCCAGTAGAGAGTACGAACGAATTATTCGGAATATGATTGGTTTTAAATCTCCGCAAGAACTCACTGACAGATTAAAAAAAGATTATTCTGAGGAAATGTTTCCGTTATTTCTTGAAAAAGCGTTGGCAACAGCGAATCTCACAGCCAGAACCAGAACTTCACTTATCTATGATGGTTCCGTCCCGACGAAAAAATGGATTAAGAAAACTTTCGATGATATTAATAATGGCAGAATCTCAGATATTCCGATTTCCGATAGAGTAGATGTATTTCTGAATCCAAAGGATATTTCGGTTGATTTTCCGGATGATATTCTGGAAGTTATTGACACCAGAGGCTTTGATGGAAATGCACGGATGGATTTGCAAAAATATCTGAAAGCTGATGATGTGATCTTTATTATTCTTGATAGAGTAGGAGAAGTTCCGGGGGCTAATCAGAAAAAAATACTTACAGATTGGATTAATTCAGCAAATAAGGATGAGATCATTCCGAGAGTTTCTATCTTTGTAAAGGTTCGAGATGATGAACTGGAAAAAGTTAATGAAGCGGATGGAAATTCAGAAAGAGGTGAGGAGATTAAATGTTATGAGATTTCGCGTGCAATTCAAACTGAACATTTGAATTATCGCGTGGAAAATACGTTGTTTTTAGATTCACATTACGGAATTTTCACAGAAAAACGCCGTCCAAATAAAAGCGAAGCAAAAAAACCGCAGGTTTATATTTCTGATTATGATGAGGAATATCGTGATGAAAACCGACAAAAAGTTACGGATCATATTCACGCGATGATAGATCGTTTTCATCAAACGTTGAGACAAGAAGCGATGGATATTGAGGAGAGAACGGAAAAATTAATAGCGCAAATTTCCGCTCCTTCTTTAAACAAACGGTATTCTGATTTTTTAAAAAGTATCACGCGTTCTGTAGAAGTGTTACGCGATGGTTTGGTCGGTTCTGAAGGTAATGACGGAGATATTCAAAAAGCCTTTAAAAATTTTAACGTCAATTTTGGAGAAAGTTTTCGGCGTGGAAGTAAAATTCATTGGAGCAGTGCGAAAAAGACCGCGTTTATGACCGGAACATGGTATAAGGCGCATTTATATAACGAATTGGCGAATTTTACGCGCCGCGTTTGCATAAGCGTATTAGAATCTGAAAAGAATCGAATTATTCATTATTTATACGATTT
>CAJOFP010000391.1 GCA_905233795.1 uncultured Oscillibacter sp.
TTTTTAAATCGCTGATAGACTGAAAGTTTATTAAAATAAAACCCTTCCCCCTGTCCCCCTTCCCTTTCAGGGACGGGGGAACGCAATTTGGAAAAGTCACCCCCTGAAAGGGGGGATTTAGGGGGGTATTCATTTTAAAGTGAATGACATTGGGATTTAGGGGGGTATTTTTATAAAAAGCGGGGATTTTAGGTGGGTATTTTTTATAATACGCAATCTCAGGATTTGCCCTGAATCTGATTGCCGCAGCGCGGACAGGTAATCATGATTTTGCCTTTGCCTTTCGGCACGCGGCAGACCGTCCCGCAGGATTTACAGGTAAAATATTTGTGATCGCGGTCTTTCAGACGCGTGAAAAAGAATTTGATTTTCTGGATTATATCGGCGAAAAAGCCGGTCACGCGGAGAAAATAGCGTTGAATCGGCAGACGGCGGAGACGGTTCGTCCATTGCGCGGAGAATTTCAGCCATTTGCCGTTTTCTTCCTGACGCTTGTATAAATTTTTCGAGAACATGCGGAACAGGAAGAAAATCAGGAGGATATTTAAAATCAAGCCGAGCGGGCCGATCAGGAAACGGACGCGCAGGATCGCGCAGAACATCCGAACGCAACACAGGATGATGTAAAGCCACGCGGTAGCGCGGCCCAGATTGTCCAGTCCGTTGCGGCCCGTCATAAAACGGTTAAAAGCGGCGGTGGGCGCGGAGAAATTGCGGTTCAGCCAAGAGCGGATTTTATCAATGACGTTATTTTCCATAAGAATATGCCTCCCGGAAGATTTTTTATTTTTTTATTTTTATTTTTTCAGTATTTTACTCAAAATCCGGGACGGAAACAACCGGGTAACGTCGAAATTTACAATTTCGTTACAGAAATTTGACGGAATGTTATATTTTGAATATAATATATCATGAATTTATTTATTAAATAATATATTATTTTATATATAATTTAATATATTATTGAATATATAATTTTTAATATAATTTTTTTTGGAATTACGAAAGGAAGCGCAAATTTAAGATTATGGAGAAAAAGGAATTTAAAGCGGAGTCGCGGCGGCTGTTGGATTTGATGGTCAATTCGATTTATACGCATAAAGAGATTTTTCTGCGTGAGTTAATCTCGAACGCGTCGGACGCGTGCGATAAATTATGCTATCGGGCGTTGACGGATCAGAGCGTGGGGATGAATCGCGGGGATTTTGAAATCCGGATTGAATTAGACCCCTCAGCGCGGATTCTGACGGTATCGGATAACGGTATTGGCATGAATCAGACGGATTTGGAAGAAAATCTGGGCGTGATCGCGTCGTCAGGTTCGTATAAATTCAAACAGGAACTGGCGAAAAATAACGGCGAAAATAACGCGAATAATAGCGGCGCGGGTGAAAAAACGGAGAATAGCGCGGGCGAAAACGCGGATAAACAGGATAACGGCGCGGATGAAAATCCCGGCGCGGAAAATGATGATAATAATATGGAAACAGGCGAAAATCCAGACGGGCCCGTGGATGTAATCGGACAGTTTGGCGTGGGATTTTATTCGGTCTTTATGGTCGCGGATCGCGTGACGGTGATTTCGCGTAAATACGGCGAGGAAAGCGCGTGGAAATGGGAGTCGGACGGCGTGGACGGCTATATGATTGAGGAAGCCCAGCGCGAAAAAGCCGGAACGGATGTTATTTTGCATATTGGAAAATTCAGGAATTAGTGCGTAAATACTCGGATTATATCAGATTTCCCATTCGGATGGAGATTAGCAAAACGCGCAAGAAAGAGGATTCCCCGGAGGATAAGCCGGAATATGAGACGTATCAGGAAGAGGAAGTTTTAAACTCGATGATACCCATTTGGCAGCGTCCCAAATCGGAAGTCACGGAGGAAGAGTATTTTAAATTTTATCGTGATAAATTCCGGGATTATACGGACCCGTTAAAAGTAATCGCCGTAGCGGCGGAAGGCAATGTAAGTTATAAGGCGCTGTTGTTTATCCCCGGCGCCGCGCCGTATGATTTTTATACTAAAGATTATCAGGCGGGTTTGCAGTTATATTCCAGCGGCGTGTTAATTATGGACAAATGCGCGGATTTATTGCCGGAATGTTTCAGATTTGTGCGGGGCGTGTTGGATTCGCCGGATTTGAGTTTAAATTTATCGCGTGAAGTGTTACAGCATGACCGAATAAAACTGCAACGCGACGACCGGGAAAAATATAATACGTTCTGGAAACAGTTCGGACGGCAGATTAAATACGGCGCGACGGCGGATTATGGCGCGCATAAAGATTTATTGCAGGACTTGTTATTATTTTATTCTTCCAATGAAAAAAAATTAACGGCTTTGTCTGAGTACGCGGACAGAATGCCGGAGTCACAGAAATATATTTATTACGCGACGGGCGAGAGCGCGGAAAAAGCGGATTTATTGCCGCAGACGGAAATTTTAAAAGAAAAAAATATCGAGATTTTATATTTTACGGAAGAAATAGACGAATTTTGCGCCCAGTCGTTACGGACGTATCGTGACAAAGAATTTCGTTCGGCGTTGGATCAGGAATTGGAAGAAAGCGACAAAGAGAAAGTAAAAGAAGCGTCGGACGCGCATAAAGCCACGTTTGATTTTGTAAAAGAAACGCTGGGAGATAAAATTAATTCCGTGACGGCGTCGGCGCGATTGAAATCACATCCGGTATGTTTAAGCGCCGGACAGGGTTTAAGTTTTGAAATGGAAAAATATTTTCAGGCGGTTCAGCCGGACGCCGGATTCAAAGCCGAAAGAATTTTAGAATTAAATATCGATCATCCGGTATTTGAGGCGCTGGAAGAAGCCGTGAAATCCAACCCGGACAAGGCGAAAGATTACGCGAATATTTTATACAATCAGGCGTTGTTAATCGCCGGACTGCCTCTTGACGATCCGTCGGGCTATACGGATTTGATTTGCAAGTTAATGCAATAATAATTATTATTATAAAATTATAATTTAAATTAATAAAATAAAATAAAAAAATACGGGACGAATCGGGATTTTTCATTTCCGGTTCGTCCTGTTTATATATTATATTTTTAAAATTTTCATGACGCGTTCTGTTCTTTTTCCGCGGCTTCGCGTTCGAGTAACTGACGGCGGTTACGTTCCACCACGGAACGCATAAAGCCCGCGTATGATTCCGGGGTAAGAGGGGGGCAGTCTTCATCGTAGACAATCGGACGGTCTTTTAACGCGTCAAGTTCGGCGATTTGTTCCGGGGTAAGGGGGGTATTGGGCTCTAACGTATAAGTTACGATCATAATATAATCTCCTTTCAGATGGATTTGCTTTTCGAGCGGAAATCAAACGGATATTATTTTTTCTTTCGGTAAATACAACAAAAAGAATATAGCGTACTTTGCCGATTGTTTGATAGCGATCTTCATAATCGCTATGCGCTTCATCATAAAATTCAATCCGGCTGTCATCTTCAAAAACACGGGACGCTGTCCCAAAATCAACGCCGTGTTTGGCGCGATTGATTTTATTTTTATTTTCATCCCATTCAAATTCTAATTTTAATCCTCTGTTCAAGTCGATTTCCCCCGCATAAGTCTCTTGTATATTTTTATGATAGCATAGAATTTATACACGCACAAGAGTAAATATATTATAAATCGCAAATCTCGCGGACGGTTAGAATTTGATTCTCGACGGTGAATTTAATTTCCAGATTGGCGAACGCAAAGCCGTAGATTCTGTCGGGATTGTCGTGATAGCGGGGGCGCGGGTCTTGGGATAAGATTTGATATAACGGCGATTGATATTTCAGCGGGACACGGGATAATAAATCGGGCGGGA
>CAJOFP010000392.1 GCA_905233795.1 uncultured Oscillibacter sp.
GGAATCGGGATTGGGATTAGAATCGCCGGGGATAACGCGAATGGTTAAAACACCGGCGGCGTAGGCGTCGCCGCGAATGCCGTAGACGCGGAAATTAAACAGGAAAGACCCGGAAAAATCGGAATCGGCGTGAAACGTGAGATTTTCTAATGGATACGTCCCGTCATTGGGACTGTCGAAATAGAAAGAGAATTGTTCTAATTGGGACGCGGTAAAAGAATGCTGTCCGCTGGTTAATTTTACGGATGTAAGGGGGGACGCGGGAGAGAGTACGAGGGAGCGCGGCGGATCGCGGAAAGAGCGTTGATAAAACTCCCGGAAGTCGTCGGGATTGAAAATCAAATCGACATCCGGGGCGGTCTGATAGAATACGCCGCCCGGCTGAACAGCGTCCGACGCGGCGGCGGAGACAGGGAAAAAGAGAAAGCCGGGGGATAAAAATAAAAATAATATTATTATAATCTTGAAATACTTGAAATCGCGCATAAAATCACGTCCGTTCTTGGAAATTGAGAATAGAAATATATTATAATAGATTATAATAGAATCTGTCGGATTTATATTAAATCTTGATTAAATCTTGAACGCGAAAAGTTGTAAACCTGATTAAAATTTATAGTTGACAAGTTATAAAAAAATAATATAATATAAAAATATATAAAAAATATAAAAAAATATATATAATCAAAAGAAAGGCGTAAAATATGACAAGAGAAAAAACATTGGATTTGACATACGGCGCGTTATTTACGGCGTTAATCGCCGTTTGCGCGTGGATTTCGATTCCCGCGCCCAAACCGTTCGTGCCGTTTACGATGCAGACTTTCGCGGTATTTTCAGCCGTGATGGTCATGGGCGGACGCCGGGGACTGATGTCGATTATCGCGTATTTGTTAATCGGCGCGGCGGGCGCGCCGGTATTCGCCGGATTTCGCGGCGGGCCGGGCGTGTTACTGGGCAATACGGGCGGATATTTAATCGGCTTCGCCGCGCTCGCGCTGGTCTACTGGCTGATTACAAATCTTTTCGGCGACGCCTTATGGGTCAAGATTTTATCCGGCGCGGCGGGTTTAATCGCCTGTTACGCGTTCGGAACCGCGTGGTTTATGATTTCCGGCGCGGGCGGTTCGGGTTACGCCGGTATCATATCATCATTAAGTTTATGCGTGTTCCCGTTCGTGATTCCCGATATAATCAAAATGGCGATGGCCGTCATGTTATCCGTGAGATTAAAGCCGTTTGAAAATAATAAATAATAATATAAAAAATCCCCTGTCGCGGCTGACGCGGCGGGGGATTTTTATATTAAAATATAATATTATATTTTAATTTATATTAATATTATAAATGATAGATAATTAAAAAGCGTCGAATTTCATGTAACTTTCGCCGTAAAATTCACAGGCGTCGCGTCCGTGGGTCTTGACGGCGTATAAAGCGCGGTCGGCGTCTTTGAAAATATCATCCGTGCCGTTCTGTCTGTCGCTGAACGCCGCGCCGATACTAAGCGTCACGGCGGGTAAGCCGTCGGACGTGTTGCGCAGTCCCTCGCTGATATGCCGCAATTTGCGCCGGACTAAATCTTTCATGTCCGATCTGGCGTCGGTCATAATCACGGCGAATTCATCCCCGCCGATTCTGCAGGGATAATCCGTAAATCTGAAATTGCGATCCAAAAGCGACGCGACTTTTTTTAATACCTGATCGCCGGTCTCATGTCCCCAAGTGTCGTTGACTTCTTTGAATAAATCCACGTCAATCAGGACTAACGCTATGGGTCTGTCGCGGAACTCCTCGCGGAGTTTATCGAACGCGCCGCGATTGTAAAGACCCGTCAACGGATCATGTTCGGCTTTATGCCGTACGCCAAATAACGCAATTCATACGCGCCGCGTGTGATTTGCAACGGCTGAAATTCCGTAATGCTCGTCACGATAGAGCGTATAGGCCGGACAATCAAAACGGATATAGTAAGAAGCAAAACCGCGATAAGACCCAATAATAAAAACGCCAATATTAATTGCCCCTCTAATAATATACTTAAACGCCGATAGTTTTCCGCCCGCGCCTCATGACGCTCCTGATTTAAATTTTCGACACACTCTTCAATATACTTGTCAATCCGCTCGTCATAATTCTGATAGACCAAATCATGGGTCATGGCGACCGCCCGACGCGTTTTTTCTTCCGAATCCGCCGCCGCGTCCTCCGGCGACAGCGTGATGGCGTCCAGATACGCCGAAACGCCCCGGATTTTTAATCCCCGCGCCTCCGCCAATAATTTCATCGCGTATGTCTCGACCGTCACAAGATCGTTGGACGCGTCCAACGCCATACTGAGAGAACTATATGTTTTTGTGCCTTTCAGATAAACTTCCAGCACTCTCAAAGCGTTTTCGCGCCGCCGCGATTCCAATTCCTGATAATAGCGCGTAATATAAATCGGCTCTCCGCTGACGATAAAAAGACGCGCCTGTATCGTGAGATTATCCGACGCCTGTTTCAATTCGTCGGCGGCGAGTTCCGACTGGGCGAAGCGTTCCATCGCCGATGTCAACGTGTGATAGGCTTTCCGCGTCTGATAAGTGGCGAGTAAAAACAATAAAATCAGCGCCGCCCCGACAATCGCTATGCCGATACTCAAAACATGAATCCGGACGCCTTTTAATTCCACCTGATTTTTCTCTAAATTTTTATCAAGATTTTTCTCTAAATTCTCATCCAAGTCATTTTCAAAATCATTCACAAGATTATTTTCAAGATTATTTTCTATATTTTTTATATCTTTCATTCGCGTGTCACCTCAATCAGAATAACAAGCCGTCGAAATTTATATATATTTTTTTATTTATTTTTATTTTATTATTTTTATATTTATATTTTATATTTATCAATTACCATAAATTATAATATAATATATTATAATTTATGATATGTAACAGGAATAACAGGAATGGAAACCCCCCGCCGCGCCTCGCGCTTCGGGGGGACTTTTGATACATGACCATACGGGAATCAATTTATTTTATTTTATTTTTCATCCCATAATCAGCAGCAAAAGCGTGAGAATCAGGAACACCGCGCCGATCCATTTTGTGGCGCGGGCAAGACGGGCGTCCAGCGTGCGGGCCTTGTTGCGCGACAGGAAAGAATCGGCCACGCCGCCAATCGCGCCGGACAGTCCCGCGCTCTTGCCGGACTGCATTAATACGACGACGATCACCGCCAAGCCGCAAATTAACTGTAAAATCG
>CAJOFP010000393.1 GCA_905233795.1 uncultured Oscillibacter sp.
GCTTTTGCCCGGACAAAAAGCGCGGAATATCTGGCTTGCGTTATCCAGTCTGATTTTCTTCGCGTTCGGGCAGCCGCCCTATTTAATCCTGCTTCTTGGCAGCGTATGCGCCAATTATCTGTTTGGCCGCTTGCTTATGCGCGAAACGCGTGAAACATCCCGCCGCCGCTTGATTGTCGGCCTGGCTGTCGCCGTGAATATAACCGCGCTGGGGATTTTTAAATATCTGGATTTTTTATTAAATTCTATAAATTCTATTACAGGTTTTATTCATGTACCTGATTCGTCGGGACTGGCTTTGCCTATGGCGAATTTAATTCTCCCGATTGGCATTTCGTTTTATACGTTTCAGGGTTTGAGCTATGTTTTAGATGTTTATCGCAATCCGTCCGCCGGAACCCGGTCATTTGGTAAATTATTATTATATATTTCTTTCTTCCCGCAGTTAATCGCCGGGCCGATTGTGTTATACCGTGATGTTTCGGAACAAATAGATAATAGAATTTTAAATCCGGAGCATATTCTTACGGGTTTAAAACGCTTTATCCGGGGTCTGGGCAAAAAATTAATTCTCGCCGATACAATGGCCGTTATTGTCGATAAAATTTTTGCCGTCAATCCTGATTTGTTAGATTTTCGTCTCGCGTGGCTCGCCGCCGTATGCTATACGCTACAAATTTATTTCGATTTTTCAGGGTACAGCGATATGGCGATTGGATTGGGGCATTTATTCGGCTTTACGTTCCGGGAAAATTTCAATCTGCCCTATACGGCGAAGTCAATCCGGGATTTCTGGCGCCGCTGGCATATTTCTCTTAGTTCATGGTTCCGGGATTATTTATATATTCCGTTGGGCGGCAATCGCCGGGGAAAAACCCGGACGGCGATTAATAAATTTACAATCTTTTTTCTCACGGGTTTATGGCACGGCGCGAATTGGACTTTTGTATTATGGGGCTTGTGGCATGGTTTCTTCTCCGTCTTGGAAGATAGAAATATAATTCCCCGCCGTTTGCGCGAATCTGTTTTCGGACATGTTTATACTATGCTGATTGTGATTTTAGGCTTTACCCTCTTTCGCGCCGACAGCGTGTCACTCGCGTTTTCTTTCTTCGCCCGTATGTTTTTGATATTTAATAACGCTGAAAACTGGAATTATAATTCGATTTTATTGCGTTCTCTCCTGAATGCCCGGACGATTTTTATATTAATAATTTCTATTTTATTCGCGTCCGGCTTATTCTCCCGTTTGGCGGAACGCGTTAAAAAATATAGTAATAAAATAAATATATATTACAAACCAATCGACGCGATAGTATACGCGGGATTATTTATCATCGCTATATTAAATATGATCAGTTCCGGTTACAGTCCGTTTATTTATTTCCAGTTTTAATATTTTAATTATAATTTTAATTATATTTTATTTAAATTTCAGGTATGCGTATGAGAAAAAAAAGGCAAAAAACTGAATTGGAATCGAAAATCGCTATGGCGGCGTTTTTATTGGCCTGTATCATTCCGGCGGCGGCCATGTTTTTACTGCCCGCGCCGACTCCCGCCGCCAATCAGCGTTTAAGCCCGTTGCCCCGCGTATGGCTCCCGGACGGAAGTTTTAATTTAAATATCACCCGCGAAATCACGGATTATATAGCCGATCATATCGGATTCCGTCAGGAGATGATAACCGCCCGCGCCGTATTGGACGCGAAATTATTTCATGTATCTTCAGAAGATTCCGTTATATTGGGCCGCGACGACTGGTTATTTTATCGGGAAACGCTGGATAATGTCTTGCGTATCAATTCCATCAGCGAGAGAAAATTATATGGCGCGGCGCATACGCTTGCGCTTTTTTATCTCACAATCGCGCCGAATAAAGCGTCTTTATACGGGGAAAAACTTGTTTTGCCGGGAGAGCCTTTATATTATGGCCCGGATGATGTAGATCGTTTTTCGTCTTGGTTAAAAGCGGAAAATATAAATTATATAGATTTGCGTTCGGCGTTTCAATCGGCTTTCCGGGAAAATCATGAGTTTTTATATTATCATACGGATTCGCATTGGAACACACAGGGCGCGGCGTTCGCGCATGATAAGATTTTAGAATTTATAAAAGGCAATCAATTACAAGAATCGGATTTGTTTTTCTCAAGCGCGTATCATGACGGCGAAAAACACGCGGGCGATTTATATCAAATGCTATATCCCGCCGGAAAATATCAGGAACCGGATATTGAATTTGATAAAAAATTTAATTTTGAATATATATCTGATTTCCATTCGCCGGAAGATCAGCTGATTGAAACGCAATCGCCCGGAAAAGCCGGAAATTTATTGATGTTCCGGGATTCTTTCGGGAACAGTCTGCATAAATTTATGGCGGATTCGTATGGGCAAGCGCGATTTTCCCGCGCTATGCCGGTTCGCGTGTCGCTTTTGGATGATGATAATAATAGCGATATAAATAATAATATAAATAATATAGATACTGTATTATTGGAAGTCGTGGAGCGGAATTTAAAATACTTGTCGGATCGGATTCCGGCGTTTCCCGCGCCGCGTCGGACTTGGGATGATTTGCGAAATTACGCGCTTGATAATAATATTTTAAATACGGACGCCGCGCCCGTGAATTTAACGCGTATGGACGACGGCGCGTTTCAGGATTTAATCAGATTCAACGGGAATTTAAATAATATAAATATAGATACGGATTCGCCGGTTTATATCGAAATCGGGAGCGTTTTAGATAGTATTGATAATATTTATGAGGCCAGTCCCGTGGGGGCGGGCGAAAACGCGTTCGCGCTGTATATGCCTGATTTACCGGAAAATACGGAATTGCGCGTATATTATTATTCTCAAGGCGCGTTGCGCGGCGTCCCGGCTGTGATAAAAGATAATTGATTGATGATGGATATTATGTTATAATATGATTATATAATATAAAAATAATAAAAAATCAGGACGTAATATTTTAATATATTTTATTTATATGCGCAGAAAACAGTCAGGAGGAATGAAATCGACATGAAAAGACGATGGATAATTGTTTTATCGCTTACGTTCGCGCTGGTTTTGATTTTAAGCGCGTGCGGCGGCAATAAGGCGGAGACGGAAAACGCGGAAGAAACGACGGAAGAGGATTCGGAAGAATATCACGGATCGGATTCCACATGGGCGTTATTGGCGAAACAACGCGCCGAGGAAGAGGAGCGCGCCCGTCTTGAGGAAGAGGCGAAACGGACGGGAGAAGCGCGTTTAGCGGCGGAAGAGGCGGCGCGTCGGGCGGAAGAGACCGCGAGAGCGACGCCGACGCCTACTCCCAGACCGACAAATACCCCGAGGCCTACCAATACGCCCAGACCGACGAACACGCCCAGACCGACGAATACG
>CAJOFP010000394.1:0-1990 GCA_905233795.1 uncultured Oscillibacter sp.
ACGCCGACGGATACGCCGGATAATGAAGCGACAGTCACGCCCACAAACGCCTCAACGGATACGCCCGCGCCGACCAATACGCCGACAGCCACGCCGACGAAAAAACCAACGCCCGCGCCGGCTAATATGCCGACGAGCGCTCCGACGGATACGCCCGCGCCGACAGATGAAATAATAAGCGGAGCGACGGACGAGCCAATAGACGAGCTGACGCTCCCGCCGACGGAAGAGCCGCCCGACGCGCCGCCGGATAACGCGTCGGATTCGGACGAATCGCAAATTCTGCGCGGGCATATTATCTGTCTGGATCCGGGACACTGCGTCACGCCGTTGTCGGGGAAAGGTTATACCGGCCCCGTATCGCCTTTGTCAACGGAAGAAAAGCCGCTCTATACGGAGGGGACTGAAGGCAAGAATATGACGGAGGAGAAATTAAATCTGCTGGTCGGATTAAAATTACGCGACGCGCTTCAGGCGCTGGGCGCGGAAGTCTTGATGACGCGGGAAGTCTCGGAGATCACGATTACCGGAATTGAACGCTGTGAAATCGCCAATCAGGGCGGGGCGGACGTGAATATTCATATCCACGCGGACGGCGCGGATACGCCCAAAGCGCACGGCGTTTCCGTACTTGTACCCACCGGGGATTTGCTTGGAACGCCGTCTATTGTGGATGAAAGCGTCGCGTATAATCGCGGAATCATGCCGCGCTCGGATATGAGCGGTTTTAATTTCTCTGAAGTTCCGTCCGTTTTGATTGAAATGGGTTTCATGACAAATCCCGAAGAGGACGCGAAACTGGAAACGGATGAGTATCAGGATTTGATCGTCTCCGGAATGGTTCAATCTTTGCTTTTGTGGTACGGACTGGCGTGATTTCGGTACGCGGAGACAAGCGAAAGGAGATTTGAGATGCCGTATCGGTTTTGTCCCAAATGTATGGAAGAATTAAATTCGGATGTTCGCGTGTGTCCCCGGTGCGGGTATCACGTCGCCGCTGACGCGGGAGTTGATTTCGCTTTGTCTCCGGGAACTGTTTTAAACGGAAATTATGTGGTTGGCGATTATTTGGGAAAAGGCGGTTTTGGCCTGACATACGCGGGCATGGATCTGTCTCTGAATATGAAAGTCGCCATCAAAGAATATTACCCGGAAGGCATGGCTGTGCGAACCGGACATACGGCTTCTTTGATATGGCATACAACGGAACGGGATCATCTTGCCGGTTGTGAGAGTTTTATTCAGGAAGCGCGGCGCATGGTCACGCTGGATATGATCGCCAATGTCGTTCAGGTCAAAGGAACTTTTTATGAAGAACAGACGCGAACCGCGTATATTATCATGAATTATGTAGAAGGGGAAACAATCAAAGAACGCCTGCGGAGGGACGGCGTTTTGGATGCGCAACAATGTCTGACGCTGTTTCGACCGATTATGGTCGCGCTGACGAAAGCCCACGAGAGAGGCCTGATTCACAGGGATATTAGTCCGGATAATATCATGATTGATACGAAAGGCGAAGTCTGGCTGTTAGACCTCGGCGCGGCCCGTGAAATCAGCGTCGGCGGCGGCATGCCGAATGTCGCACAGTCTGGAATAATAGTCAAACAGGGTTTCAGTCCGCTGGAACAATATACGGACGCCGGGAAAATCGGCCCGTGGACGGATATATATTCCCTTTGCTTTACGATATTTTATTGCATAACGGGAAAAATGATTCCGGACGCGCCCAGCCGCGCATCCAATCCGAAACTTTATTTTCCTGATCGTATTCCCCCGCGTCTGTCGGAGATTCTTCGGCGCGGTCTCGCGCCGCTTCCTGAAAATCGCTATCAGACGATGACGGAGTTTCTGAACGACATAGACGATGTTTTGAAAACATGGAATTACATCGAACCCGATCAATATCATGTGTTGAAACAGGCGTGGCATTGGATACGCGGTCATAAACGAACAGCCGCCGCCGCTGTCGCCGCCGCTTGTATCATCG
>CAJOFP010000394.1:2029-4793 GCA_905233795.1 uncultured Oscillibacter sp.
CTTCTTGGGCGGAAATCGGCGATTATCGCTATTTTATAGCGGGAGACGGCGGCTTATATCAATATGATCAATCTAAAGAAACGCCGGATTTGGCGCGATTAATCTCAAGCCGGGCCAGTAATGTAATGCTGGGGGAAGACCGCGTATATTACGCCGCCCCCACCGGCGATACGGACGCGTTCTGTGAGATCAATCCGGACGGCTCCGGAGCCACAAATTTATACGCGTCAAGAGGCACGACGGATTACGCCGATGTACAATACGCGAAACTTTCGGACGGCTCTGAATATTTCTATTTTCTCCAAACGGAAGCCGGGAAACACGACAAGCAGCTATATCGCTTTAAATTAAACAAATCAAATCAAAGCGGCGAGCCGGAACGCGTTCTGGATGGGATAATCTTATGGTATAATCTCTATCAAAACGCTTTATATTATACGGAATATGATGAAAATAATCAAATCACCCGGCTGATGAAATCGGATTTAAACGGCGGACACGCTGAAAATCTGGGCGAACACACGCGGAATTTTACAGTCGGATTCACGGAAACCGGATATGACGGAAACGGATTTCTGTTTTTATACGCCGTAGAGGATCAAAAATATATTATGCTGGATTTAAACGGCGCGGAAATTCCGGATTCTTTCGTTGACAGCCTGCATATCAGTACGGATCACGCCGTCAGTTATGAAAACGGCTGGTTTTATTATACAAGCGAGGAAGATGACAGCGTTCATCGAACCCGCTTTGACGGTACGGATCAGATTATCGCTGAAAACCACAGCGCGGCGTCGTTATGCTGTGACGGCTCCGGCGTTTGGCTTTTGGAAATGACGGAATCGGAACAACGGGAACGGCAGTACATACGTCAGGCGTATTACGCATCGTGTGACGCTGACGGAGAAACCGGAGATGACTTGGGGATTCAGTCTGCCAAATAATAACGAGTTGGAGCGCCGCAGAATAGATGACGCCAGCGTCGAAATTACCGGCTATGCGGGGCAAAGGCTCAGCATAGAGATACCGGCTTCCGTGGACGGAAAAGCCGTGATTGCGATTGGCGAAAGCGCGTTTGAAGAAAACGATTTGGAAGAAATAGGGCTGCCGGACAGCATCAAAAGCATTAAAAGAAACGGATTTTATAATTGTAAACGCTTAAACTTCGCGGGTTTGCCGGACGGTTTGGAATCAATCGAATACGGCGCGTTTATGAATTGCGCGGCGTTGAAATCCATAGAACTGCCGGAGAGTCTGAAATCTATCGGAACTCTTGCGTTTGCGCAGACAGCGATTTCAGATGTTTATATTCCGTCTAATATTATGGAAATCGGCGCCGGGGCGTTCGCTGTGCGCAACGTGGTAGGACTGGAAAAGTTCACTGTCAGTCAGGATAATCCGTTATTTGAGGCTGTGGACGGCGTTTTATATAAGCGCGGCGATGAGAGAGAACTGGTCGCTTTTCCGTCCGGACGAAAAGACGCCTCGTTTTCCATACCGGACGGAACGCGGGTAATTAGCGAATACGCGTTCGCGCATTGCTTAAAATTGAAAGAATTAAGCGTTCCGGATTCCGTGCGGCTTATCAAGGAAAACGCGTTTTTCAACTGCGGCGTGACGGAAATAACCGTAAGTTCCGACTGCGAGGTAGAAAATCCCGGTAAAGAGCTTGTAATTCAAAAAAGAACGACATGAAATAACGGGAGCTGATAAATTTATATGAACGGCGAAGTTTATTGCATGGGCTGTATGCGAATGATTCGCCCCGGTCAGGAAAGATGTCCGCATTGCCAATTTCAACTGTCCGAATATCAATGGGACAGTCGCGTTTTAAAACCGGGAACCCGTATCGACAACGGGAAATATATCATCGGCAAAACGCTGGGGCGGGGCGGATTCGGCGTGACTTATATTGGTCTGGATACGACGCTTGAACTGCGGGTAGCCATAAAAGAATATTATCCGAATCATATGGCTTATCGAATCGGGGATTCCGCCGCGCTGTTCTGGCAGTGTTCTGAAGATGAAAGACAGTTCGCGTTAAATTCATTTTTGCGTGAGGCGCGAAAAATGGCGAAAATTGACCGGATTCCCGGCGTCGTGCGCGTTCGTGAGATATTCCCGGATAATAACACGGCGTATATCGTAATGGATTATATTGAGGGCGAAACGCTTCAGGCGCGGCTGATCAAAACGGGACGCCCGATGCCCCCGGACGAGTGCTTTCAATATCTGCGTCCCGTTATGGATTCTTTAACAAAAGCGCATGAGCGCGGTTTGATTCATCGGGATATTAAGCCGGATAATATCATGATTGACGGGAACGGGAAAATTTGGCTGCTGGATATGGGCGCGGCGAAAGATTTGACCACGAGCGTTTCAGGAATGACAACTTCCATTCCGGCGGCGACGCCCGGTTTCAGTCCGCTGGAACAGTATGGAAATCCTGACGGAATCGGGGCTTGGTCGGATGTATACGCCATGAGCGCCACGGCGTATTATTGCATGTCCAGCGTCACGCCGCCTGTGGCGACGGATCGCGTTTTTAATTCGGCTTTTCGGGATTTTCCGATCTCCCTGAAAATATCGGGCGAATTAGCTCAAGTATTATCAAAAGGTCTGGCGTTAAAACCGGAAGATCGTTATCAGACGATGGCGGAATTTGAAAGCGCGTTTGAGTCGGCGCTTAACAGCGGAAAATCGGTAAAGAAAGACGAGGAAGTGAAGTGGGAACGGATAGTCCACGCCACGGCTGAGAATGTCG
>CAJOFP010000395.1 GCA_905233795.1 uncultured Oscillibacter sp.
ATTAATTAATTATTTATTTAATTAATTAATTAGTTAATTAGTTTGAGGGGAAAATTTAAAACAGGAGGAAAACAATCATGAAAAAATGGGTATGTTCCGTATGCGGCTATGTCCACGAGGGCGACACGCCGCCGGAGGCTTGTCCGATTTGCAAGGCGCCCGCGTCCAAGTTCACGGAACAGAAAGGCGAAATGGTCTGGGCGGCTGAACACGTCGTTGGCGTGGCGCAGGGCGCGCCGGAAGATATTATCAAAGATTTGCGCGATAATTTCACGGGCGAATGCAGTGAAGTGGGCATGTATCTTGCCATGAGCCGCGTGGCGTATCGGGAAGGCTATCCCGAAATCGGGGAATACTGGCGCCGCGCCGCTTTTGAAGAGGCCGAACACGCCGCGAAATTCGCCGAATTGCTGGGCGAAGTCGTCACGGATAGCACGAAGAAAAATCTGGAAATGCGTGTGGACGCCGAAAACGGCGCGACCGCCGGCAAAACGGATTTGGCAAAACGCGCCAAAGCGTTGAATCTGGACGCCATTCATGATACTGTCCATGAGATGGCGCGTGACGAGGCGCGTCACGGCAAAGCGTTCGCCGGACTGCTGAAGCGCTATTTCGGTTAATAATTTAATTTTAAATATTTATATAAAAATTAAATAAATTTAAATAATAAAAAATCGCCGCGATTCCAAGATTTTCAAGATTTTAATCTGATTTTCGCGGCGGTTTTTTTATATTTTTTATATATTCGCTTGCTTTTGAATTTATATTATAATATAATTTGATTGTAAATAATAATATTAAATGAAAATAGAAATAAATATAAATAAAAAGAAACGGAACGAAAACGGGAAGGAAAAATTTTACATGACGACACATGATACGCAAATCACGAAATTGATGCAAGGGATTGACGGCGGCAAAATTCAGCTTCCTGAATTTCAAAGGGACTGGGTATGGGATGATAATAGAATTAAGAATTTAATTGTCAGTGTGATTCGCGGCTTCCCGATTGGGGCGGTCATGTCTCTGGAATATGGCGGCGAAGATATAAAATTTAAATATCGTCCGTTTGAAGGCGTGGAGAATCAAACGGGAAATCAAGCGGAAAATATTTTCCCGGAAGAATTAATTCTTGACGGACAGCAACGGTTGACTTCTCTATATTGCGCTTTGTTCAGTCAGGACGCCGTGAAAACGTGGAACGAAAAAAACAAAGAAATCACGCGTTATTATTATATAGATATTCAAAAGGCGCTGGACGCAAACGTCGATTGGGATGACGACGTGATCTTCTCCGTCCCGGAAGATAAAATCATACCGGCGAAGAAAAAGACGAATGAAAATGATTTTATACCGGAAAAAGATTTGTCGAAACCGGAAAATGAATATCAATATAAATATTACCCGTTGCGTTATATTTTCCGTTCAGATTTGGAAACAAATTGGCAAATGGGCTATTTTCAGTATTATAACGGGGATAACGAGGCTTATAATTTATTTTTTAAATTTAAAAATAATATTATCGAATGCCTTAAAAGCTATCATATACCCGTGATTGGATTGCAAAAAAATACGCCGTATGAGGCTGTGTGTCAGGTATTTGAAAATGTGAATACAAGCGGCGTCAGTCTGACGGTGTTTGAACTGGTCACGGCGACTTACGCGGCGGAGGCGGCGGAGGCGGCGGATGAGTTTAATCTGCGTGAAGATTGGAAAGAGCGTAAAAAAGCGCATTTTCAGGGCGATTTGCTGTCCGTCGTCACGGAAACGGATTTTCTGACTTCTTTGACGCTGTTCACCTCTTGGAAAAATCAAAAAACAGTGACTTGCAAAAGAAAAGACAAAGCGGAAAAATTGTTACAGGAAGAGTGTATTTTTTCCGCCCGCGATTTGCCGTATACATCGCAATTTATCCCGATGGCGGCTATATGCGCGGCGCTGGGCAAAGAAACGCATTATAATAGTACGCGTAATAAAATAAAACGCTGGTACTGGAGCGGCGTATTCGGCGAACTGTACGGCTCCGCCAATGAAACCCGTTTCGCGCTGGATATGGCACAGGTCGTCGATTGG
>CAJOFP010000396.1 GCA_905233795.1 uncultured Oscillibacter sp.
ATCGTTAAAAGTTTCCCGAACCGTCACGCTCATGCCGTCCATATCAATCGTGTTTGTAGACCGGGAAAGCGTGAGATTTTCGCCGTTGACCGTCGCGTTGATAATCGAGTCCTGACCGGCTGTCCGGGTCGCTATCGCGGAGCCGAATAATTGTTGCGCGAGACCGCCGCCAAATTGAATATCCTGATCCGCGCCGGTGGCTCTGGTATTAAACACAAACTGATCCGTCAGGCGGGAATAACTGACATTGACATCCGATTCCGCGCTGTTGTTAATCGCGCTCATGACGTTGGCGAGCGAACTTTTGGCGTTAAACGCGCCAATGGATTTATCATTGATTTTGAAATCAAATAAAGCGTCGCCGTCCTCGTCCACGCGGTATAATTTCGCTTCCGCGTCGCCGTTTAATTTCATTTCGCGGACCAGATTACCGTCCGTGTCGTAATACATTTTTTTATCTTCGTCAAAAGCGGCGCGGGTCATATCCCGTTTCCCGCCGAGCGCGAGCTCATAATCTTGGGGAATCGCTACGCTGAAAGTCCCGTCGTTATTTTCCGTGACGGTTCCCATATCCGTATCGCCGAGCAGCGCGCCGATTTTTTTGTCTGTGTTTATATAATTGCTCAATCCTGAATCTATGCCGATTTTTTCGCCAATCTCAGAAGATTTGATATTTAAACTCGAACCGGACGCGGCGGAGCCGAGATTAAAACTCACTTTTCCGGCGTCAAGACCAAATTCGACTTTATTCGCGCCAAAGGCTTTGTCAAGATTCTGATTGATTTGATTTATATCAAATTCAAGTCCGCCGTTTCCGTCGGATCGCGTGGCGAGCGCGACGGATTTTGTGACGCCGTCCAGCGTGACTTCCATTGTTTTGCCGTTGATATAATCGCCCAGTTTAGACGACCGGCTGAGAGCGCCGCTGACTGTAAAAGACTTTCCGCCGGTCTGCGCCGAATAACCGGTCTGAATATCGCTTAATATATCGCCGTTTTTAAAATTCCCGGAAACGCCGCTCATCCATACAGTATTGCCGGACTTGTCCGCGTTTGTCGTATCGAAACTGATTGTCCCGTTATCGTTCTGAACTGTAATTAATTCATTGGCTTTATAAGTCTTATTGCCGGATGTAATATCAATTTCGCCCAATTTCTGACGGATTTGATCGGCGAGCGCGTCGGCGTCGGCGACCGCGTCGTCGCCGGTTTCCGAGAAATCCAGATCAATGCTTTTGCCGCCGTAACTTAACGTAAGCGAACCGGATATATTATTAATATCTATATTGTCATTTAAATACGCGATATTATCCGCCGTAAGCGATTTGGCGTTCGCCATAGAGCTTAAATTCTCCGTCTTGACGGCGTACCGGGCGGCGGACGCGAGCTGCGTCACGGAGTTAATCGCAATATCGCTGGACGATTTGCCGACAGCCGAAATGGCGTTGGCATTGGCGCCCTGCGCGTTCGTGACGGAATTGCCCGTGAAAAACGCGCTGCTTAATAAATTCGTATCGGACGTATAAGACGTATATTTCGTATTTAAAGCCGCCAGTTTATCCGTGATCGAGCGATAAGCGTCCTGTTGCCATGTATATTTCGTCTGCTTTTGCTGAAGCTGTGTAATTTTGGTTTTATAACCGGAGACGCTGTTTTCGATCATAGCCTCGGTATCCATCCCGGTGGCCAGACCGCTGAGGACGTTGCGGCTTCCGTAAATACTGCTTGTGGAACTGGAAGCGCCCGTGCTCATTACGCTGTTAATATTCGCCATGTTTTTTCAACTCCCTCTATCATCATGACTATAAAATCCGCGCGATATTCGCGTAAATTTCACGCGGCGTGATTTTATAAATATTAAATAAAATGAAATAAAAAATCCGCGAAAAAACGGACCGGCGGCAAAAACTTGACTTGACTTGTCACACGGATTCTCTTATACTTTATATCGACAGGAATTTATAAAATATTAATAGTTTTATTTCATAGTTCTTGAGAAATTTAGAAATTTTTCTGTGACAGGAGGGCTTGCCGTGAAAAAAATCATCACTGTCACCAATCAGAAAGGCGGCGTGGGAAAGACGACCACGGCCCTGTCCCTGATCGGCGCGCTGAACCGAAAGGGATACCGGGTCTTGGGCATTGATCTGGACCCGCAAGGGAGCCTTGGTTTCAGCGCGGGGGTTGACATTGAGAACAGCGTGACGATTTATGACGTATTAAAAGGCACGAAACCCATTCAGGAATCCGTGGTCGAGACGGACATAGGCGATATAATCCCGTCTAATATTTTATTATCCACGGCGGAGTTGGAATTTAACGTCCCCGGACGGGAATTTTTATTGCGCAATCAGGTGCGCAAAATAGCGAACGCGTATGATTATATTATCATCGACACGCCGCCGGCGTTGAACGTCCTGACCGTAAACGCCTATGTCGCGGCGCAGGGGTTAATTATCCCGATGGCGCCGGAGATTTTAAGTCTTTTGGGCGTCGCGCAGATCCGGGATACGATCGATACGGTCAGAAAATATTATAATCCCGATTTAGTCGTTTTGGGCATTTTATTAAACCGCTATAATATGCGATTATTATTAAACCGCGAAGTGGAAGAGATGTCGCAGGACGTGGCGCGGAAACTGGGGACGAAAGTATTTAAAGCCAAGATTCACCAGAGCGTATGCGTGGCGGAATCCCCGGCGCATGGGGAAAGCGTAATCACTTACGCCCCGGCGTCGAAACCGGCGCGGGATTTCAAAGCCCTTTTAAACGAACTCATGAAAGATAATTTTTAATTTATTTTAATTTTAATTTAATTTTAATATTCTTAATATTTTAAATATAATATTTTAATATTTTTAATATATTTAAAATATTTTGTCGGACAGGAGTGAAACGCTATGCCGAAAACCGGATCGAGATCGAACGCGGGCAAGGGTGGGAAAAGCAGTAAGACCGCCCGCGTACTGAGCCTTTTGACGGATCCCGCCGGCGCGTCCGGCGCGCCCGAAACGGACGAGGAAAATAATAACAGAAATATTCCCATTGAGCCGGAGACGCCGTCGTCGCCGCGCATGGACGATAAAGACGCGCAGGAACAGATTCGTGACGCGCTGGTATCCGAATTATTTGGGCGGAAACCCGCCGGGCGTCCGGCGCGGGGAAGCGAGAACGGCGCGGCGCCGTCCGGGCGGCGCGTCGCCCCA
>CAJOFP010000397.1 GCA_905233795.1 uncultured Oscillibacter sp.
TGGCGCTCAAGAATGCCCAGAACGGCAAGGAAGTGACGCAAGAGCAGGCGGCGAGAATCGCGGCGGCTTATCAGGTGAACATGGAGAAAAATCCCAACAAGAATCTGAGCAATCAGGCGGTCAGCGAAGCGGAATTGAACAGAAAATATTCCGCCGTCATGGACGATCCGATTTTTCACGGCTGGTATGAAAAAAAGGGTCAGGAAAATATCATAAAGGCTCTGAGAGAAAATCCGAAAGAAATCAGCGATTATGAGACTGATCTCAAGAAAATGACCGGCTTCGATAAATCCCAAGAGAAAGAACGGACAAGCAGTCAGGCAGCGTTACAACTGTAATCCCATGTCATTCACTTAACTGAATCCCCCCGGCGCGTTTCACGCGCCACCCCCTTTGACAAGGGGGGCAAGAAACGAATTTGTACCCTTTGAAAATCGCGTGAAAATATAAAATAATTAAAAACGCTCCGTCACGGGACGGGGCGTTTTTTTATTTAAATTTTCATCTCACGGGGAAACGCGTATTTTATGAATTTTTATTTTTGGTTTTTCTTGCGGATCGCGTCGCGCTCCATGGACAGTTCCGTATATAAGCGCGCCGCGCTCCAGTTGATATTATACCGCGTCAAAGCGGCTTTCAGACATCCGTCAGTCCGCACAGTACCGCCATCCGTTCCGGCACCGTCCCGGAATCGCCGGGCTCAATCTCTTCTGAAACGCCCGTCAGAACCGCCAATGTCTTTCCGTGATCGCGTTTGCCGACCGGCACCAGTTCCGCCCCGAACGGCTCCAGCGCTTTCTGTACGGCCAAAATTAAATTTAAATCATCAAAGCCGAATAACAGAACTTTTTTGCCGGTCTTTTCCAGTTCGTCCGCCATTTTCCCCGCCTTCTTTCCGATTTTTTTATATAAATTATATTCGCTCCTGATTCGCGTAAATTTTATGTTTTTTTAGATTATTCGCCGTATCCGTCAAGCGGCTGACCGTTTAAAGCCGCGTATACCAGATTTTCACCGTGATAAACGAATTTTAACGAAAAAAACGGCGCGTCCTGTTCCAAGAGATTTAAAAATATCACGTCGCCCGCCCATATCGGAAGCGATAACAAATCGCGTTTGGGTATCCATTCCAGTACGCCCTCGGAACAATCCGGCAAATGTTGTCTATCTTGAGAAATTTCTTGTGAAATGCCCGGAAAATCATCCGGGACCGGCGCGGTAAATAAGTGCATGTATTCTCCCGGCCAGCGGTCTGAAACAAATGTGATTATACCCCGATAGCGATAAGAATTTAAATCAATGCCCGTTTCCTCCCGGACTTCCCGTATCAGACATTCCTCAGGACTTTCCCCCTCCTCACATTTTCCGCCTACGCCTATCCATTTATCGTGATTCAAATCATTTGATTTTTTAATCCGATGGAGCATTAAATAACAGTCGCCGCGCTCCAGATAACATAACGTCGTGTTTAACATCAGCGGCCCCCCGCTTTTTTTATTATTTATATTATATTTATCATAACATGTTTTTATATTTTATACAATACGCAAATCAATAAAAATGATAAAAAAATTATAAAAATCAACGCGTTTTTACTGGATTTTACAATAAAAACGTGTTAAAATAAAAACAATATTTTAATCTTTTTTCATTATTTCATTTATTTTCAATTATATTTATTATAAATATCAATCCGATATTTGGATGATATACGGTTGATTCGCTGGGAAATTTATAAGCCTACCGGCAAAGAAAAAATTTCCCGGATTCCAGACGAATGGAGGATTTATACATGAACGCGAGAAGAGCGGCGGCGGTTGGATTCGGATTGTTAATCGCTTTCAGCGTATATCGAAACGGCGGGAATATATTTGCGATTATAGGCGCGGGCGCGCTCGCGGCGGGATTGTATTTACTCGCCCGGCATTGGATGTCGTGATAAAATCTGATTTTATTGATTTGTGACAAGCGAAAAATTTATTATAATTATTTTATTATAATATATTAATTACGGGGAATGACGGAAAAAGTTTGCATAAGATAGTCAAACCGCGTACCGAAGCCCTCCGCGCTTTCCAACGTGTAATGCGCCGTGGCGACGCGGCAACCGTCGGACGCCGGAATGATATATACTGTCTGGAGCGTTCCCGCGCCGTCTTTGGCGTCAAACGCGTCTGTTTTTATACATTCGCCCGCTTGGTCAAGCGCATACGATTCTTGTTCTATCATATCATAATCGCCCGCAAGCGTCTCCCGGACAGACGCGGAAACAGTATCGGCGTTTTCCGCGCTGTATGTCACTTCAAGATAGTTCCACGGGTCTTGGAGATCGTCATAGGGCGAAATAAAACGCTCGCGCTCCGGTTCGCTGTACCGTTCAAGCATATTATAATCATAATCCATTTCAAACCCTATCGCGTCGCTTTTCACATGCTCATACTGGACAGTCTCTTCCATGCCCTCTATCATGATTACAGTTTCAAAGCGTTCGCCATCCTGTTTTCCGGCGTTTATTTCAATTTCCGTCCCGGTTTCCGTCTCATTGGGCAACACGGGCGCGGCGGTTTCCGTCGCGTTATTCCAGCCACAACCGCTGAGAATCGCCGTCAAGAGCAACGCCAACTCCGTAATGATCGCTTTTTTCCTCACTTGTAACACCCTACACACCCCGTTTATCAATATAATATAATAAGCGCGTTAATTTTTACGCGTGAAATAACCGGGGGCGTCGGGGCCGCCGTCGATACGGGCATAACTTCCGTCCGTGTGTCTCTCATCGTACCGCGTCCCGTCGCCGCCCACAAGAGAGACGCACCCGCTGAACATCATCCCTGTCCAGTTTGGAATGCCCTGTTTTTCTTCAATGCCCGTACTCCAAGTAATCACAGGCTGATAGCCGCTTCCGACTATTTCAGTGGGGAGGGATTTGTCAGACACCCAAATCGTGGTAAGATTTGCGCAGTTATAGAACATACTGGTCATACGGATGACGTTTTGCACGTCAAAGCCGCTCAAATCCAGCGTTTGCAGACTTTTACAACCGGAAAACATCAGGGACATTTCCGTGACGGCGGACGTGTCAAAACCGCTCAAGTCCACGTTCGTTAAACTCTCACACGAAGTGAACATCTCTTCCATATTTGTGACATGGGATGTGTCAAGTCCGCTGAGATTGATTTCCGTGAGACTCTTACAGCCGCTGAACATGTCTTGCATACTTGTGACGCGTCCGGTATCCAGCGGAGAGAGATCAAGACCGGTCAGGCTCTTGCAATCGTAGAACATGCCTCGCATATTGGTTACGTTGGAGGTATCCAGTCCGTTGAGATTCAATTCTTTGAGATTTTCACAGCCATAGAACATCGAGAGCATATCTTCCACATGGCTGGTGTCGAAGCCGCTCATATCCAAGCCGGTCAGACTGATACAACTGCCGAACATGTAACTTGCGCTTGTAACGCGGGAAAGGTCTAAATTAGAGAGATTCTCCACGGTTTCCAGTTCTCTGCATCTGTCAAACCAATGCGCGGCTTCAACGGGCTGAATTTTGTCCCGGAATACGGCTTTTTTAAAGCCAGACGCCTGCCACGGCATTGTGCTTCCAAAGTAAGATGATCGCTCCAGCGGGTATGTCTCCCGCAACTCCCGGCCGGCTTCC
>CAJOFP010000398.1 GCA_905233795.1 uncultured Oscillibacter sp.
AAAATCACGAACCAGACCGGCGAAAGATTTAAAACCACGCCGCCCGCCAATACCAGCGCGAATAAAAACGCCGTTATATTATCCGTCACGGCCTTTTTTAATAATTTTATCACCGCGTTGAAAATCAACACGCAAACACAGACCTGAATGCCCGCGAACGCGTTTCTGACCCACGCGAGTTCCGCGAAATTGGAAATCAAAGCGGCTATAAGAGAAATAATAATCATAGACGGCAGAATCATGCCCAAAGTCGCGGCGATTCCCCCCGCGATTCCGGCGCGTTTCCGTCCGATAAAAGTCGCCGTATTGACCGCGATAATGCCCGGCGTACACTGTCCAACCGCGAAATAATCCATTAATTCCTCTTCGGTCGCCCAATGGCGCGTGTTTACTATATCGCGCTGTAAAATCGGCAACATGGCATAGCCGCCGCCGAACGTCACAGCCCCGATTTTAGCGAACGCGATTACTAATTCCAATAAATCACGGATTGTCCCGCGCAATTTGTCATTCATATTATTTTATACCCCTGTCATTCGCGTGTATTCAATATTTTATATATTTATATAATATTCATAAAATATTTACTTTTCGTCATTCACACAAATATAAAATATAAAAAATATAAAAATAAATTTAAATTATTTAAATTTATTTTTTATTATTTATCGTCCGTGTAGCCGTACAATCCCCGGACGGACACTTCCCCGGAACGAATAACCCGTTCGTTTCCGTCGGCGTCCCGCACAATCAGACCGAAATGCTCATCCAGACCGATCGCCGTTACAATCTCAAAATTTATATTATTTTTTAAATTATTTATATTATCCGCCTGTTTCCCAAGCGTCACGCAGTCCCGACGGCACGCGGATAGATAATAATTATAATCGCCCTGTCTCAAGCGCGTATATAAAATATCCAGTTCCTCAATCAACGCCGCCGCCAGTTCGGGCCGCGATACCGGATGATTTAATTCCCGCGTCAGCGAAGTCGCCATTTTCGCCACATCCGGCGAGAAATCATTCTCCGTCTGGGATACGTTGATCCCGATTCCGACAGTCAAAAACTGGACTAATCCGGTCTCTCCCTCCATGGACGCCTCTGTGAGAATCCCGCATACTTTTCGATTGTTTAATACCGGATCATTAGGCCATTTTAAACCCGGACGTATGCCGCAGACGCGTTCTATCGCGTCGCAGACCGACACGCCCGCCATCGCCGACACCGGCAAAGCGCGTTCCGGCGTCATGTAGGGATTGAATAACACGCTCATATATATGCCTTTATTTTTGGGAGACTGGAACGTCCGTTTCATGCGTCCGCGTCCCGCCGTCTGACAGTTCGCCACGGCGACCGCGCCGTCCCGTCCGCCCGATACGGATAGTTTTTTTATAAACGTATTGGTTGAATCAATTTCATCAAAACAATATAAATCCCTGCCGACAACTTGCGTTTCTTTAAGAAAAACGCGGATTTCCTGTTCTGACAATATATCCGGCGTTTTCACAAGCCGATAGCCAAGCCCCGTGCGCGCCTCAATGACATAACCTTGCCGCCGCAAGCCGTCCACGATTTTCCAAACCGCCGCCCGGCTCAATTTAAACCGTCGGCTGAACTCTTCGCCGGATACGATATTCCCATTCCGCAGGCATGACAGCAATTCATCACGGATCATGATAGGCGCGCCCTCTTTCCGTCTCTTTTTTCGCTTTTCTCTCTTTTTTATCAGTTTATCATATTTCGATTGATTTGTAAATTATAAAAAATTATAAATTATAAATTATAAAATCGGGAACGAATCGGCTTATTCAACCGTCAAAAAAAGCGAGGCGATCAAAAACGCCCCTTTTCTTTTTCCGTTCAATATGCTATTATAATTTTATGATTATAATAATATTATAAAATTTTCATCTTGAAATTATTGAAAATATAAAATCTATATAAAATTATAATAAATTATCATCAAAACAGCGATAAAAATAAAATATAAATATAAAAAAATATAAAAAGGAAGATGCGAATTTATGGAAAAGGCAACGAGAAATAAAATTTTGATTGGCGCGGGCGTGGCGATTGTGACGGCCATTGGCATTGGCGCGGCGGTATTCGCCCCGCATATCCGGGAGATCACATCCGTGGCGCAAAGCGCCGGTATGGATCAGGAGACCGTAACGGCATTAGAAGAAGAAAGCGCGCGGTTAGATCAGGATTTACGCTCCAGATTTGGTATTACAGATAATACTATCGCGGAAAATTCAGAAAATCCGAACGCGTCCGATCAAACCGTTTCAGAAGATTCAAACGCCGAAACGCCGGAGAATAATTCACAAACCACGGACAGCAATCCCCAGCCGGAGGATAACGCGCAAACCCCGGAGAATAATAATCCCCAGCCGGAGGATAACGCGCAAATCACGGAGAACAATCCTCAACCGGAAAATAATTCGCAAATC
>CAJOFP010000399.1:0-5678 GCA_905233795.1 uncultured Oscillibacter sp.
TTATGCTTACATTTTCAAGAGCTGCAGCAACAGAGTTCAAGAAAAGACTCTTGGACTTGGTGGGTAATGCAGCGCATTATGTGGACATCAAAACATTCCATTCATACAGTTTTGACCTTGTTGGCAAACAGGGAAGTTTGGATGAGGCGAAAGAATTTTATAACGAGGCGTTTTTGATTTGGGAAAAACTGTCGGCGCAAAATCCGGCGTATGAGACAGATTGCGCTTTCATTTATTTTAATCTCGGATTGCTGGATTATCAACAGGGAAAGCGTATGGACGCGCTGTCATGGTTTGAAAAAGCCGCCGCGATTTTTGAACGGTATCCGCATATGAAAACAGAAGAAGATACGGCGCGGCATATGATAGAACGCTGTCAAACGGGAAAACTGTCCCCGGAAAAACAGAAAACGACGATTGAAAAACAGTTAGAAAAAAATTTCGGAAAATCTCTGGATGAACTCGGAAAGGAGCGATAAAATTGCGATTTACGGTTAATTTCGGCAATTTCGGCGGATTTGGAGGCGGGGACTTCGGCGGCGGTAATTTCGGCGGCGATGATAATCAGCCGATTTTCGTACCCAATCAGCCGCCCAGAAAACCCCGCAAACCGGTCGGGAACGCCGTCACGCAGACGATTATAAATCTTGTCGTGACGCTGTTGTTCGGTTTCGGATGGTTTTATCTCGAATTGCCCGCGCTGAATGTACAGTCGGAAGAGTTCTGGTTCTTTTTGTTTATTTTGTGCGCGGTTTATTGTCTGTGCGCGGCGTTTACGTCCGGTTTCCAGAGCGACGGTCTGAGAAGCTATTTTGAGTTTTTGCGCAAACAGTGTAAACTCCCGGCTTTGATTGTCGCGGCGATTGTGATTATTAATATAATCGGCTCGCTTACGTCATGGGTTGTGTTCCGCGCGGGAAGTTATAGCAAATTATTACCGTTAGAGGCGGGCGATTTCGCGGCGGAAGTCGATGAAATCAGATATGATCAGATACCCATGCTGGACGGCGATTCGGCGGCGATGTTAGGCAATCGCAAATTGGGCGAATTGGCGGACATGGTGTCGCAATTTGAGATTCTGCCGATTTACGACGCCGACGGCGCGTTGAATACGACGCAAATTAACTATCAGGGGCGACCCGTGCGCGTGACTTCTCTCGCGTATGGGGATATTATCAAATGGTTTAACAATCGCGCCAAAGGCTTACCCGCTTATATTATTATCGACATGGTAACGCGTGAGGCGGAAGTGGTCAGACTGCAAGACGGTATGAAATTCACGGTCGCGGAACATTTCGGGCGCAATTTATATCGGCATTTGAGATTTAACTATCCGGCTATGATGTTTGACGAACCTGTATTTGAAATCGACGAAAGCGGCACGCCGTATTGGGTCTGTCCGCGGATTATTAAAAAAATCGGCTTATTCGGCGGGATTGACGTAAACGGCGCCGTACTGGTCAACGCGCTTACGGGTGAAAGCGAATATTTTGAACAGGTCCCGTCATGGGTGGATAGATTATATTCGGCGGATATAATCATCCGGCAATATGATTATTACGGACGCTATCACAACGGTTTTATTAATTCTATCTTGGGACAGCGCGACGTGACTGACGACGATGTTTATATGTATACGGGCGTGACTTCCGTGACTTCGGACGAGTCAAATATAGGCTTTATATTGACCAATCAACGCACGAAAGCGACAAGATTTTATTCAATCGCGGGGGCTGAAGAATATTCGGCGATGGACAGCGCGGAAAGCCAAGTCCAACAAATGCGCTATCGGGCGACATTCCCGTTATTGTTAAATATCGCGGGACAGCCGTCGTATTTTATGGCGTTAAAAGGCGCGGATCGGCTTGTCAAGATGTACGCGATGGTAAACGTGCAACAATATGACATCGTATCGACCGGCGCGACCGTCGCCGAGTGTGAGGACAACTATCGCAATACGTTGCGCAATCGCGGATTAATTGACGCGTCGGATATAACGCCGCCGGACAATGCAAATCAGGAAAAATTATATCGTTCTGAAGGGATTGCGCGTGACATTCGCACGGCGGTTATCAACGGCGACACACATTTTTATGTCAGATTAAGCGGCGGCGGGGCGTATCTGGATTTCAACGCGGCGGACAATTCCAATATTATATTATTAAATCCCGGCGACCGCGTTTTATTCTCATCCACACTGCAAGATATAGAGCTTGACAGCGGCGTATTAATCCCGGCGCGCTTAGAGAGCATCGTCTCCGGCGCGTCCGTGCGGGAACAGTCGGAAACGCCAAGCGAACCGGAAATTGAAACGAATTAAAAATTTATAAATTTATTAAAATAATAAAATTTATTAAATTCCCCTTTTCTTGATTTTATTTATTTGATTTTATAAAATCAAGAGAGGGGGGATTTTTTATTTTTTTATTTTTTATCTTCCGGCGTATCGGACGCGGGCTGGAATCCAAGACCAAGCGCGAGAAATTCCCGTCGGCGTTCCGACAGCGGCGGCAATTCGGATTGCGCTTCGCGTAATTGAAAGCGAATCACGCCGCGACGGACTGTATCACGGTGCATTCCCAGAAAATCAGCCAAATCTTTTATGCGATACCCCTCACGCAGACGCGCTTCCACCCATCGCCACTGGCGTTCCGATAAAAAAGAACGCATATAATATGCCCCCTGAAAATTTCATGTAATTTTCTAAAATTTTTCAAAAAAACTCTTGCAATCTCCCGGAAATCAAATATAATATTACATATTTCTTGTTATTTTTTATTATAAATTACAAGAAATATAGAATCAACCGGCGATATTATATAATTTTATCAAAAATTTTATATTTTTGTTTGTGTAAATTATATAAAAATCAATAGATTTATATTGATTTTCGCTCCGGCTTTCTATCGCAATCTTGCAATCTAAATTATATTATGATAAAATTTAATATATTTTTAATATATTTATATATTTTTCACAAAGCGAACAGGCAAGCCCAAGCGATTTAAATCAAGCGTGAATCAAGCGCAAGTCAAAGTGATTTGAATCAGATGGAAATCAAGCGCAAGTCAAACGGGAATCAAACGAAAAAGAGGGGGAATTTCTTTTGATAGACAGTAAAACCATGTGGTATATCTTAAAGCGGATCGGATTGGCGATTCTGACTGTCTGGGTGGTCATTACGATTACGTTTTTCGTAATGCGCGCCGTACCGGGTGGGCCGTTCATGGGCGAGAAAGCTATATCCGAAGCCGTTGTCCACGCAATATTTTACTTATCTGAAAGATGTCGTCACGCGGCTGGATTTTGGCCCGTCCCTGAAACAGCGCGGACGGACTGTGATTGAAATTATCGGCGACGGTATGAAAACATCGGTCAAATTAGGCGTTATCGCGGCGTTCAGCGCGTTGGCGGTCGGCGTCGTGCTGGGCTCTTTCGCCGCTTTACGACGCAATAAATTTGTCGATAAAATTATTATGGTAGTAACGACGGCGTTTGTGTCCATGCCGTCTTTCATCATGGGATCGTTATTGCTGGTTTTATTTGCGATACGATTAAAATTACTGCCCGCCAACGGCGCCACGCCCGCCGGTTTAATCTTGCCGATTATCACCCTCGCGTTATATCCTATGGCGTATATCACGCGTCTGACGCGCTCTTCCATGCTGGACGTGCTGGGGCAGGATTATATCCGTACAGCGAAGGCGAAAGGCGTTTCGGGATTGAATATTATTTTCGGTCACGCGTTGAAAAATTCACTCATTCCCGTGATTACCTATTTTGGCCCCATGCTGGCCTATATCGTCACGGGTTCTCTGGTCGTCGAGCAAATATTCGCCGTACCGGGCATAGGTCGGGCGTTCGTCAGCAGCATTACAAACCGTGATTATCCTATGGTCATGGGGACGACTATAGTATTGGCCTGTTTAATCGTCGTCATGAATCTTGTCAGCGATATTTTATATAAAATCGTCGATCCGCGTATTAATCTGGAATAAAAATATAAAATTTAAATTTAATAATTTAATAAATTAATATTTTACAGGAGGGGAAACGCGTTATGACGGATCATCCCGCGAATGTGGAAAACGCGCCTGAAGCGTCTGAAACAAGCGCGAAAAACGCGAAAAGCGCGAAAAATAATCTGACGCTTCATGTCAATCTCGATGATTTTCTGCCCGCCTCGGACGATGAAAAGAAATATATGGTCCGTATGCGTCCGCCGTCTACGTTTTTTAAAGACGGCGTCAAACGGCTGATTAAAAATAAAGTCGCGCTGACCAGTTTTATTATTATAATCATTATCACGCTGGCGTCGATTTTTATCCCGATGTTCTGGCCGTATTCGTATGACAATATGCTGGGCGTGACGCCGGGTCGCCCTGTGGACGCGTCTTTTAATAATCTCGCGCCGTTCGCCTACGGGAGAACCGAACAGGCGCGAATTGACGCCGGGGAAAGCGTATTCCCCCATGTATTCGGCACGGACGCCTCCGGACGCGATTATTTTATCCGCGTGGTATACGGCGCGAGAATTTCGCTTGCCGTCGGATTTTTCGCAAGCATTATTGTCTTGTTAATCGGCATGACGATTGGATCCGTCGCGGGATATTGCGGCGGCAAAGTGGATTTGATTATCATGCGCATTGTCGATATTATTTACTCGCTTCCCGATATGCTGATTGTAATATTATTGGCTTCCGTTTTGAAAGTCAGCTTGACGCCGCCTGTTTATTGTCTTTGGCGCGCTTTACTGGGTTTCGATGTCCCGATTAATCCGGGGGCAAATATTATCGCTTCGTGAGCAGGAATATGTATTGGCGTCCCGCGCCGCCGGGGCGAAAGGCGGCTGGATTATCACTAAGCATTTACTGCCGAATTGCATTAGCGTCGTGATTATCTCGACGGCGTTGCAAATCCCGAACGCGATATTTACGGAAAGCTATTTATCTTTCTTGGGATTGGGCGTCAACGCGCCTATGCCGTCACTGGGTTCACTGGCGTCCGACGCTTTGAACGGCCTCGCGTCCTATCCGTATCGGCTCGTGATTCCGGCTTTAGTCATTTCTTTAATTGTCCTGTCGCTGAATCTCTTTGGCGACGGTCTCCGGGACGCGTTCGACCCGAAATTGAGAAAATAAAATCCGATTTTTCGATTTTTATGTGAACCTCACCCCCTGTCCCCCTCTCCTAAAAAGGAGAGGGGGGACGAAAACGCCTTTCTCTTTCAGGACAGGGGCGGAGGAAGAAAGAGGGGATTTCTTTATGCCATTATTGCAAGTCCGGGATTTGCATACTTCGTTTTTTACGCCCGCCGGTGAAGTGAAAGCCGTCAACGGCGTGTCATTCAATCTGGAACGCCGGAAAGTATTGGGCATTGTGGGAGAATCCGGCTCCGGCAAATCCGTCACGGCTTATTCGATTTTACAGATTTTAGAGAGTACGGGCAAAATCATATCCGGGTCAATTCAATTCGACGGTCAGGAGCTTGTCAATTCCGGCGAAAAAGTGATGAAAAAAATCCGGGGCAATCGCATTTCGATTATATTTCAAGACCCTATGACTTCTCTCAATCCGACTTATACGATTGGCAAACAGTTAATGGAAGCGATTTTACTGCATACCAATCGCAATCGCCAAGAGGCGAAAGAACGCGCTATTGAAATGCTGCGATTAGT
>CAJOFP010000399.1:5711-6594 GCA_905233795.1 uncultured Oscillibacter sp.
ATCATGATCGCTATGGCGTTGGCGTGCGAACCGGATATTTTAATCGCCGACGAACCCACAACGGCGTTAGACGTTACGATTCAGGCGCAAATTCTGGAGCTTATGAAATCGCTTCAGGAAGAACTCGGCATGGCGATTATCATGATTACGCATGATTTAGGCGTAGTCGCCCAATTATGCGATGAAGTCATTGTCATGTACGCCGGTTCTATCTGCGAACAGGGGACCGCGGACGAGATTTTTTACAATCCGCGTCATTCGTATACAAAAGGCCTGTTACGCTCTATCCCGACGGCGGGAACGGCGGGAACCAGATTGAAGCCGATTACCGGTACGCCGATTGATTTATTAAATATGCCGAAAGGCTGTCCGTTCGCGCCGCGCTGTGACGACGCTATGAAAATCTGTATGCGGGAACGCTGTGAAAGAATGCAAATCAACGATTGGCATCAGGCGGCTTGTTGGCTGAACGTAAAAGAGCAATATAATAACGCCGGAAAAGAAGGGGGCGTCGTCCATGCCTGAACAGGTGAAAAACGCGAATAACGCGAATAGCGCGAATAATAACGCGCCTTTGATGGAAGTCCGGCATTTGAAAGAATATTTCCCGATTACGATGGGATTATTTCAATCCAAACCGTTAAAAGCCGTCGATGACGTGTCTTTCAGTATCAAAAAGGGCGAGACGCTTGGACTGGTGGGCGAGTCCGGCTGTGGCAAGACGACTGTCGGACGGACGATTCTGCAATTATATAAACCCACTGAGGGCGAAATTTTATATAACGGCAAAGAAATTAAAACGAAAGCCGATATAAATCAATTTCGCAAAAAGGCGACAATGGTCTTTCAGGATCCGTATTCGTCACTCAATCCGCGCATGACG
>CAJOFP010000400.1 GCA_905233795.1 uncultured Oscillibacter sp.
TTATATTTTAATATCTTGCGGGAGGAAAACGCATGAATGAAATAGTAAACGCGGGCTTTCAAAAATCGGTCTTTTCCCCCGCGGATATTTTACTGCCGGATTATAATAATAAAAATAATAAAAATAAAAATAAAATTGACTTGACGCGCTGGGCGGTTGTGGCGTGCGATCAGTTCACGTCACAGCCGGAATATTGGCAAAATGTTGAAGAAACCGTCGGGGACGCGCCGTCGGCGTTGCGTCTGATTCTGCCGGAAGCGCAATTACACAGTCCCGACGTGGACAGGCATATATTCAATATTCATCAAAATATGCGGGATTATTTACAGGAAAATATTTTTCAGGTAATCCCCAATACGATGATTTATCTGGAACGCGTACAGTCGGACGGCGAAATCCGTCACGGCTTAATCGGCAAAATTGATCTGGAAGATTATGATTTTACGCCCGGAAACGGCGCGTTGATCCGCGCTACCGAAGGGACGGTTTTGTCCCGTATTCCGCCGCGTGTGAAAGTTGCTCTTAATCGACGATCCCGAAAATATTTTATTCGCCCAATTTCAAAATAAAAATATTAATAATATTAATAAAATTACCGGCGCGAACGCGAATAACAGCGACACGGATATGGAGCTTTTATATCATTTTCCGCTTCGCTGGGACGGCGGTTCCGTGACGGGTTGGAAACTGAATCAAAATCAAATCAAATCCGTATCTGATATATTAAAATCATTCTGCGATACACGCGAACAGGCGCGTAAATACGGCGTTGAAGATAACGCGCCGCCGCTGTTATTCGCCGTCGGGGACGGCAATCATTCTTTGGCGACCGCGAAACAATGCTATGAAAATCTGAAAAAGCTTGTCGAAATCGTCAATCTGCATGACAACGCGTTGAAATTCGAGCCGATTCACAGATATTTATATAATATTAATCCCGAACAGGTATTACAGGAATTTTTCAAAGCCTATCCGAACGCGTATTTTGATAAAAATAAAAATAATAATATTATTAATCCTGAAACGCATGTAATAAAATGCCTGTATCAGCAACGGGAAGAAGATATTATAATCCCCAATCCGACAGCTCAACTCGCGGTCGGGACTTTACAAATCTTTCTGGATGATTTTATCCAAAAATACGGCGGCGAGATTGACTATATCCACGGCGACGACGTTGTCCGGGATTTGTCGAAACGCCCCGACAGTATGGGATTTTTATTGCCCCCTATGGAAAAAGATCAATTATTTAAAACAATTATCAAAGACGGCGTATTGCCCCGCAAAACTTTTTCTATGGGTCACGCGCAGGATAAGAGATATTATATCGAAGCGCGTAAAATTATATAAATATATTAAATTATAAAAATATAAATATAAAAATAAAAACAGGGATGAAATATGACATGAAATATACGGAACTCGCTCCGGCGAAAATTAATTTGGCATTAGATATTTTACGTCGGCGCGACGACGGTTATCACGATTTATATATGATTATGCAAACCGTCTCCCTGTTTGACCGGGTCACGCTGGAAGAATTTGAAATCGCAAATAATAAAAATCAAGACAGGAAATTTATACTCGAAACGGAAAATATATCGTTTCCGGCGGATTATATCACGCTTGAAGAACGCGCCGCAATCGCGTTTTTCGACGAAATAAAATCTCCCATGCCGGATATGCGCGTAAAATTAGAAAAATCCATTCCCGCTTACGCCGGATTGGGCGGCGGTTCGTCCGATATTGCCGCGCTGTTGCGCTTACTGCGGAAAATCCACGCGCCCGATATGCCGATTAAAATATTACAGAAAATCGCGTTGCGTGTCAGCAGTGACGCGCCGTTCTGTATCCAAGGCGGACTCGCAATCGCCGAGGGACGCGGGGAAATTTTAACCCGTATTTCACCGCTTCCCGCGTGTTGGTTCGTGATTTGCAAGCCGGATTTCGGCATTCCCACGCCGGAACTGTTCGCGCTGGCGGATCGCGTACAGTTCCCGGAACGCCCGGATATAAACGGCATGATTTACGCTGTACAGTCCGGCGATTTGCGGGGAATTGCGAATAAAACGCGTAACGTGTTTGAATACGCTTTGCCCGATACGAAACCCTATCGACAAATTTTTGAGATTAAAACAAAATTATTAAAATCCGGCGCGTGGGGGACGGCGATGAGCGGTTCCGGTCCGTCCGTTTTCGGACTGTTCCCCGATTTATCCGACGCGAACGCCGCCGCCGATATTTTAAAACGCGATTTCCCGGAAACTTTTGTTGTTCAGCCCTGTGAAATCGACACGCGATAATATAATAACATGGCGCGTAAATACGGGGATTCTTGACAAAATTTTATTTTACTTTTATAATGCTTAATGCTAATACAAATATATCAGAGGATATAAATCGTAAATGGAGTGAATAATGAAAGAAATACATATCTTTATTGCGTCG
>CAJOFP010000401.1 GCA_905233795.1 uncultured Oscillibacter sp.
AAGCGGCGAAAATATAAATCCCGAAAGTTCTCAAGACGCGAATCAAAACGCGAAGCCCGATTCCATCACGCCCACGCCTTTTACGGCCAATCCCCTGACCGGTCTGCCTATGGACGAAAAATATATCAATCGGCGTCCGGTCGCGGTTATGCTGAATAATATCAAAAAAGCCCAGCCCCAACTGGGCGTCAGCAAGGCGGATATGATTTACGAAATCCCCGCCGAGGGCGGCGTTACGCGTTTAATCGCGCTGTATCAGGAAATCGAAAAGGCCGGGACGCTGGGCAGTATTAGATCGGCGCGGCCCTATTATCTGGAAGTCGCGCTCGGTCATGACGCGTTACTTGTCCACGCCGGAGGCAGTGAGGAGGCTTACCGGGATATTCAAAACTGGAGCGTTGACAATATGGACGGCGTGCGCGGCGGAAGCGACGAGAAAATTTTCTGGCGCGATCCAGACCGCCGGAAATCTATGGGTTACGAACACAGTATGCTGACATCCGGCGAGAATATCCAAGAATATGTGGACAATCATTTTCGCGTATTTCATGAAAGCGATTATCATTGGCGGGCGCGATTCCGGCTGAAAAAATCACAGTCCCGTATAACGGCGGCTATAAAACCGGCGTTTTCGAGTACGACGCGAAAACAAATCGCTATCTTGCCAATCAATACGGCAAACCGCATATAGACGGCATTACCGGCGAACAAATCGGCGCGGAAAATTTATTGATCTTAGATACCGCGATGGAAGTTCTCGACAAAGAAGGCCGCTTGAAAGTCCGCATGACCGGAACCGGAACCGGCGTTTATTGTCAAAGCGGTTACGCGATTTCTATCAAATGGCAAAAAACGGATCGCAATAGCCCGTTTGTTTATACGCACGAAAATGGCGATTTATTAACGCTTTTACCGGGTCAGACTTATGTTTGCATCATAGACCCGACCGGCGCCGTGATTGATATTCAGCCGGGACTTGCCAATCAAGAAAATCAAGAAACAAATTCATAAAAATTTATAAAAAATCTCCCGCCTATATCCAAACAGGCGGGGGATTTTTTCACGCTATTTTTTTATCCTATTTTTTCATATTGTCTTATAAAAATAATTTTATAAATTTAAATTAGCTCAAATCCTCACCGTTAGTGGCAATGACTTTTTTATACCAGTCAAACGATTTTTTACGTTTGCGGGACAAATCGCCCGTGCCGTCGTCGTATTTCTCAACATAGATAAAGCCGTAACGCTTCGCCATTTCGCCCGTGGACGCCGAAACGACATCAATACAGCCCCAAGGCGTATAACCCATTAAGTCCACGCCGTCTTTTACCGCGTCAATCATCTGTTCGATATGCTGGCGCAGATAGTCAATACGATAATCGTCGATAATAGACCCGTCGGCTTCTTTTTTATCATACGCGCCCAAGCCGTTCTCGACAACCATCAGCGGGACGCGATAACGGTCATAGATTTCATTCAGCGTATAGCGCAAGCCTTTGGGGTCAATCTGCCATCCCCAGTCGGATTCCTGTAAATACGGATTTCTCGCGCCCGATCCGATATTGCCGCCCGTGGTCGCCGCGTTTTTATCCGTCGTCGCGCAACTGGACATATAATAACTGAACGTGTAGAAATCGACAGTCCCCTGTTTTAAAATTTCCGCGTCGCCGGGCTGCGTTTTAATTTCAATCCCGTATTTGTCCCAAATGCTTTGCGCGTAGGCGGGATACTCGCCCCGGACTTGTACGTCAGAACAATACCAGTTCATTTCCCGCATATGATATTGATTTTCTAAAATATCATCGGGATTGCAGGTCAACGGATAAGAAGTCAGGAAGCAAATCATATTGCCCATTTTGAATTGCGGATAGTTATCATGCGCGTATTTCACCGCCAACGCGCTGGCGATAAACTGATGGTGCAACGCCTGATAACGCTCTTGCGGTTTGTCCGGTACTTCATTCGTATAACCCGAAAAGCCTTTGATCGTCCCCGTGGACAAAATAGATCCGAAAGCCATTACGCCGGAGTTAATTTCATTGAATGTCAGCCAATATTTGACTTTATTTTTATAGCGCTCAAAAACGGCTTTGCAATAATTCATGAAATAATCAATCAATTCGCGGCCTTCCCAGCCGTTATATTTCGCCACAAGCGCATACGGCAACTCATAATGCGAAATTGTCACAAGCGGCTCAATGCCGTGTTTTTTACAGCAATCGAAAACTTTATCGTAAAATTCCAGACCTTTTTCGTTCGGCTTGTCTTCCATGCCGGTC